>JAHJBW010000082.1 GCA_018813405.1 Candidatus Margulisiibacteriota bacterium
GCGGCGTGAGAGGTCATGCCGCCCTTGGCGGTAAGGATTCCCTGCGCGACGTTCATGCCTCCAATATCTTCCGGCGAAGTCTCGATCCTGACAAGTATAACTTTCTTGCCGGACTTTACCCACTCTTCGGCATCGTCGGCATGGAATACCACCTGTCCAGAGGCCGCGCCCGGCGAGGCCGGCAATCCTTTGGCCAGCACTTTCTTTTGCGCCTTGGGATCGAACATGGGATGCAGCAGCTGATCAAGCTGAGGAGGGGCTATGCGCATGACAGCGGTCTCCTTGCTGATCAGTTTTTCGCTTACCATGTCCACCGCGATCTTTAGCGCGGCAGCCGCGGTCCTTTTGCCGGTGCGGGTTTGCAGCATCCAGAGTTTGCCTTTTTGGATCGTGAACTCGATGTCCTGCATATCCTTGTAATGTTTCTCGAGTTTTTTGTAGATCTTCTCAAGGTCCTTATAGGGTTGAGGCAAAACCTCTTCCAGTGTCTCCTGCGAAGCGTCTGTTTTGGTGGAAGTGTTGACCGGCTGAGGTGTCCTTGTGCCGGCGACAACGTCCTCGCCCTGCGCGTTGATCAGGTATTCGCCAAAGAATATCTTTTTTCCGGTGGCAGGATCCCTGGTAAAGGCTACTCCGGTAGCGGAATCGTCGCCCATGTTACCGTAGACCATTGATTGCACATTTACCGCCGTGCCCCAGTCACCCGGAATAGCGTTGATCTTCCTGTATTTAATGGCCCTGTCACCCATCCATGAACCAAACACCGCGTTGATAGCCCCCCAGAGCTGTTTCTTTGGATCTTCGGGGAAGTCATGGCCAGTGCGTTTTTTAATGGCCGCCTTGAACTTTTTGACCAGATCTTTCAAGTCTTCAACATTGAGCTCCGTGTCAACCTTGATCCCGCGTTCCTGCTTTTTAGCATGGATGATCACTTCAAAAGGGTCTTCTTCCGTCTTTGTCTGCGGCTTCATTCCCAGGACAACATCGCCATACATTTGCACGAAGCGGCGATATGAATCCCAGGCAAACCTTTCGTTGCCGGACTGCGCGATCAGTCCTTTGACGGTAGTATCGTTCAGTCCCAGATTAAGCACCGTGTCCATCATTCCCGGCATGGAAACACGGGCGCCGGACCTTACGGATACCAACAGGGGATTTTTGCTGTCACCGAACCTGGCGCCCATTACGCTTTCCACTTTTTTCATGGCCGCGTCGATCTGCTTTTCAAGCTCCCTGGGATATTTCCTGTCCAGCTTATAATAGACCGTGCACATCTCTGTAGTAATAGTAAAACCCGCCGGGACCGGGATGCCTATCTTGGCCATTTCAGCCAGGTTGGCGCCTTTGCCCCCCAAAAGATTTTTCATTCCCGCCTTTCCGTCTGCCTTGCCACCCCCAAAAAAGTACACGTATTTCTTTCCCTTTGAACCGGTTGCCTTAGCCATTTATAAATTCCTCCTTTAAATTTAACTGGACCATGAACCAATGCGCTTTGCCCGCCATGAACCTAAGTTGCCAGAGGCAACGCATGGTTCATGGTGGAGCTGAGGGGATTTGAACCCCTGACCTCTTGACTGCCAGTCAAGCGTTCTCCCACTGAACTACAGCCCCACACCCGCCTTCGGCGGCAAATCCCAAATCCAAATCAATAAATCCAAAAAATTTGACATTTGATAATTAGTCATTTGCCATTATCATTTTTCAGTAATGAAAAATGACGGCATCTTTGCCCCATAGCCCTTCCAGGTCATAATAATCCCTTTGTTCAGGGCTCATTACATGGATCACTATGCTGCCGGCATCGAGTATCAACCAGCCGGACTTGGCCGCCCCCTCCCGGGAGCATTTCCTGCCAGAACCTTTCTGCAACTTATCTTCAATATGCGAGGCAATGGCCTCTAGCTGAACAGAGCTCTCTCCACTACATATTACCAGAAAATCGGCGATTCGTGAAATGTTTCCCAGTTTCAGGACCTTAATATCCAGCGCCTTTTTGTCGTCCGCCGCGTCGGTGATCTTTTCAACCAGTTTTTCCTCGTCAATTATGTTCATTCCGTCAAGCTTTTTTCCTTCACCATTAATTTGGTCTTTACCAATTCATTGATCTGGTCCTTGTTAGGCAGCATGTAATAGACCCCGTCGATCATTGAATCGTTCCCCTGCAAAGAGGTCATCTTTATGCTGCCCAGCTCGGAGATCTTTTTTAAGCCGAATGCCAGCCCGAATATTTCACGGGTATTGAGGTTGGTTTGCATATGAGACAAAAGTTTCATCACAAGATTCGGGGCTTTGAACATATTCTCGCGTTTGGACATCTGGTCCGCCAGGGCTTTGATGAACTTTTGCTGGCGTTGTATCCTTTTTAGATCGCCTCCGTCGCTGCGATACCTGAGATACGCAAGCGTGTTCCTTCCATTCAAGACCTGCGTTCCCGGCTTTAGGTCAACCCTCAGGTCCTGAGAATAGTCCATATAGTACATGCGACCCTCGACTTCTATTTTTACCCCCCCTATCTCGTCTATTAAAGAAGCTAATCCGCTCATATCAAACACAACATAATATGGTATCTTCAAGCCAAGGAAGTCTTCCACGGTTTCCCTGGCCATCGCAAGCCCGCCATAGGCATAGGCATGATTGATCTTGTCCTGCCCCCTTCTGGGAATGGATACCAGCGTGTCGCGGGGGATAGAAACAATGTCAGCCGTGAGATCATCGGGATTAATGTGGACAACCATTATGGTATCAGAGCGATGGCTTAGCCTGCCCGAATCAAGGCCCAGGATCAGCACGTTGGTTTCAGGGAAGAGTTGTTCTCCCGGCATCATGGTTACCAGGCTTTCAAGAAGAATGAAGCGGCTGAATATTGAAAAGCCAAAACCAAGAAATACCGCAAATATGATCATGATGAACATCGCGAATGCCAGCAGCCAGGGAAAACCCCTGCGCCCGCCTTTTGGCTTCTCGACCTTCTTGACGGTCAGGCTTTTAAGATATTCACTTTCCCAGTTCTTTTTCTTGTCCATGTTTCCTGATTAAAAATTCATTCCTGGTGCGGACCCCTTCTTCGGAGACCGGCAACCCTTTTTCCAGCAGGCTCGATATCATTGAAGCGCAGGAACATATTATAGCCTCATCCATGTCTTTATAGGCCAGCTCCCTTATTCTGTGCACCCCGGAATAATCGCGTTCTGATTCAATATGATCGGCCAAATAGACTACTTTGTCCAACCCCGACATGTCGACCGATCCCAGCGTGTGTTTGCTAACGGCGGACAATATCTCAGGAACGCTCACGCCGTATTCTTCCCGGCAGAAAAACGCGCTCAATTTGGCATGCAAAAGCTTTGGCTCAAATTCTTCAAGCGCCGATATGTCAAAGCCCAGTTCTCGCGCCCTGGCCAGCATGCCCTTGCGGTCCAGGAAGCGGGAACAATCGTGTAAAAGTCCTGCCAATTCGGCTTTTTTTGTATCCAGGCCATAGTGTTCCGCCAGTGACACGGCCTCTTCCGCCACCCGTTCGGAATGGGCAAATCGTTCGGGAGACAGCCTGCTCCTCAACTTTTCCCTGAGGTCCATTAAAACTTGCTCGTCTTTGGCTTGGCCTCGTTGACCACCAGTTTCCTTCCGGCCAATTCTGAACCGTTCATGGAACTGATAAGCTTTTCAGCGTTCTCGTCAGCCACCTCGACAAAACCGAAGCCGCGAGACCTGTTCGTTTCGCGCTCAATTATTATCCTCGCGGAAAGCACCGGGCATATCTGTTCAAAAGCCTGCACCAGTTCCGTGTCTTTCATTCCCCAGGGAAGATTGCCTACATACAACGTTTTCACTAACACACCCCTTTTCTAAAAAAATAGCCAGAGCTGTTTTTTCAAAAAAACCCCCTGGCGATCTTAATGTAATGTATATTTGATGCTGGTTTCAAGAGAATCCTTTACCTTGGACGGGCCGCTTGAATTATACTAAAATTGGCTTTTACTGTCAACAAATTTTATGGTATAAATTATGTCATGAGATCACAAAAATGCAAGCTGATCGTTTTTGTGCCGCAAACACATGTTGAACAGGTCAGGATAGCCGTTTGCAAGGCCGGAGCAGGCAAGATCGGAAAAAAATACGATAACTGCACTTTCATGTCGCCCGGCATCGGCACCTTCCGCCCGCTTAAGGGCGCAAAACCGGCTCTTGGCAGGGTCGGCAAGATCGAGAGGGTGGGTGAAGCCCGCCTTGAAACGATCGTCCTAAAAAAAGATCTCAAAAAAGTCATTGCCGCAATGAAGAAAGCACACCCGTATGAAGAGGTCGCTTATGAGGTTTATGCCCTTCTTGATGCCTAGGGCAGCAGTACCAGCCGCGAGTTCTTGTTCCTGATATTCTTCTGCACTTCGGCCTTCACCCTGTAAGTCTTCCAAATATTGGCGGCGGTCAAGACTTCTTCGGGGGTTCCCATCGCGACCAGCATTCCCTTGTGTACCAGTATCATGCGCTTGCAAAACCTTGCCGCCATATTAAGGTCGTGGAAGGTAGCGATGATAGTTCTTTGCTTGCGCAGTTTTCTTAACAGCCTTAATATCTTGACCTGATACCTTATATCAAGATGAGAGATTGGTTCGTCCAGCAAGAGTATCTTTGGTTCCTGCGCCAGCGCCCGGGCAATGGCCACGCGCTGGAATTCGCCGCCCGAAAGGTTGTTGACGGGTATCTCCGCCAGGTCCTCTATCTTGACCTCTTCAAGCGCCCACTTTACCACTTCGCGGTCTTCATCACCTTCAAAAGAGAACCTTCGCATATAGGGCGTGCGGCCCAGCATGACCATTTCCCTGACGGTAAAACCGGAGACCGGCTCCATCAGCTGAGGCACCAGAGCGACTTTTTTGGCCAGCTCATTATGTTCGAGATTAAGGATGTTCTCTTCGTTCATTTTAATGAACCCGTGTTTGACCGGCAGCAGGCCGCACAGGGCGCGCAAAAGAGTGGTTTTGCCGCTGCCGTTGGGGCCGACTATGCCTATGAACTCTCCCATGTTAACTTCAAAATTCACGCCCTGCAGTATCATCTGCTCATCAACATACCCTGCCATTACGTCTTTTACTTCTAGTGCTTTCATTGCCTTTTTATGTTCCTTCTAAGTATGAATAGGAAAAACGGGGCGCCTACCAGCGACATTATAATGCCAATGGGTATTTCGATGGGGGAAAGAGCTGTCCTTGCGATAGTATCTGCTACCACCAAAAGGATTGCGCCGGCCAGGGCGGAAAAGGCACCAGGTACCGATGGTTGGCGCCCAGTATCATCCGCACGAAATGAGGGATTATCAGCCCGACAAAGCCGACCAACCCCGACACCGAAACAGCCGCCGCGGTCACCAGCGTAGCGGTAGTGATGATCAATATCCTTAGTTTTTCGACATCCACGCCCAGCGTTTGCGCCATGTCCTCGCCCAAAAGCAGAGCGTTCAATTCTTTTGAATAGAAATAGGCGATCACCAGGCCGAATATCATATAGGGAGTAACGGTTATCACGTCGCTCCACGAAGCCGAGGATAGCGATCCTAAAAGCCAGAAATAAATTGACTGCAGTTTGCCGGTGGTAATGATGATGAGCGCCAGTATGGCGGCCGCAAAAGACGATACGGCCACGCCTGCCAGGATAAGGGTCTCGGTCGAGGTGCGCCCGGCAACTTTGGAAAGGTTATAAACCACAAAGACAGCCAGCAGCGCGCCCATAAAAGCCAGGATGGGAGTAGAACTGAGGCCGAAAAGAGTAAGCGTCATGCCGGTGCCCAGCGCGATCGACGCTCCCACTCCGGCGCCCGCCGAAACACCAAGTATATAAGGGTCGGCCAGCGGGTTTCTAAGGATGGCCTGCAGCATGACCCCGGAAATGGCAAGCAGTACGCCCACCAGCACGGAAAGCAGGACTCTGGGCAAACGGATCTGCAGGAAAATGGGGCTTTCCATAAGATCGCCCGGGGACATCATTACGGGTCCCAGAAAAACAGAAATAACGGCCAAAAGCAAAAGCACCGAGCAAAGTATGATTAAGATTTGATTTTTATTCATGTAAAAACTCCGCAATTTTTTCTATGGCATAAACTACCCGCGGTCCGGGCCGCACCAGGATATCCTCGTCAATAAATAAGATTTTACCATTTTTTAGCGCGGAAATCTGCCTCCATCTAAGATCGCTTTTTACCTCGCTTTCCGAGATCAGGTTCTTGAGCACTATGATATGGGGGGGGTTCATATAAAGGAATTGCTCAAAGCTTAATTGCGGATAAGGATTTTGCGATTCGGCCAGCATGTTTATTCCCCCCGCGTATTCTATTATGCTGTTTATGAAACTGTCCTTTCCGACAGATACGATAGGCTTATAGCCCACCAGGACAAAGACCTTTTTTTTCGGCTTGTCCTTTACCCGCGCCTTTGCCGCCTCAATCCGCTCATACATTGCGCTTATAAGGTTGGCGGCGTTAACGTTCTCGCCGGTTATGCGGCCAATTTCCATAATGGAATAAATAATGTCGCCGACACTGCGGGGATCGACCGTGTATATCGGGACATTAAATCTCCTTAGCTTGGGTATTTCAAGCTTCTGGGCTGTTTCATGCAATATAACCAGGTCCGGGTCCAGCGCTATGATCTTTTCAATATTAAGGGTCAGTCCGCCGATCCGCTCTTTCTTTTTTACTTCCAGAGGAAAGTTGTCGGTAGAACTGACGCCAACCACCCTGTCCTGTATTCCTATGCCGTAAAGGATCTCGGTGACAGATGGAATGCCGGAAACGATCCTCTGGGGAAAGGCTATGCTGGCTATTGCGGAATTAGAAAAAGCGAGCAGAAAAGCAACTATTATAATAGCGGTAAACTTTCGAAACATGTCTAGTACATAATTATACTCTATTTTGCGGCTTTATTCCACAGCACCATGTCACCTGCTTTCAGGCCCGATGCCAGCGCCAAATGGGGACATTTGACCATCAACAAAAAGAACACCCCTGGATCCCTTTTTAGTGTCTCAAAGTTGCCCTGCCCTTTTGCGATCACCAGGTCGGCTTCGTTGAATATCTTTTTGAATTCACTGGCAGTATCCTCAAACATTGTCCCGGCCGTCTCCGACCCTGATTTGATGATATTAACGCCCATTTGGTCCAGCCCGGCAGCTTTTGCGTCCGGCATGGTCACATCATTAAGTATAGGCTTGCTTTTTACGGCCACGACAACCGCGATCCCCCTGTCCAGCAGTTGTTGGATGAGCAGTTTATCAAAGACTATCTCCCCCGCGTTATCGGCAACGTATAAAACCTTTTTGGCATTACGCAGAGACTTGATGAACTTCTTATAATGGTCGCTCTTAAGCTCGGCCTTTAATACCCTGTCGATGGTCTGCATCACGTCCATGCGGTGGGCAGGCCCATAATCAATTACATTGCCGGCAATGGCCAGTTTCATGGAAGTGAGCAATGGGTCCTTGGCGTTTTTGACGATCTTTTCAAGCCTGGGAAAAAGCTCAAGGGCCTCCCTGTTGGTCTGTTCTTTAATCTCTTTATAAAAGTCTTCTTTTGCAATGAACTTATGTAGTATCTTATGAGCTTGTTGCGTTAATTCTGGGGGAGAGAGCTTCGAGATCGGCTGTTTCTGCAGTTCCGCCATGACAGATTTAAGGATGGATTCTTTCCTGTCGAGAGACAAGGCTTGTCTTTGAATGACCTCGACCACTTGATTGAGCACACAGGGGACGCATTCAAGAAAGGCTTTCATAACATGATTATATCACCAAAAGTCTTTGACATTAAATGAAGGATATATTATATTCATACCATGCCAAAGATACTGGTTGTTGACGATAATGCGGACATGATCGAACTGATGAAGACCCGGTTTGAAATGAAAGGCTTTGATACCAGGATCGCCACCGACGGCGAAGAAGCCTGGAAGATCATCAAAGAATCCTCTCCCGATGTGGTGCTGGCGGATCACAATCTCCCTGGTATCAGCGGTTCCCAGCTGTGTGAAAAGATCAAGAACGATCCCAAACTGAAGAATATCGTGGTCATTCTGGCTTCCGCCAGTGTGGCGGACGAGATCGGCAGTATTTCCCGCCGGGTATCCGCCGACGACTACATTGCCAAAGGCGTGGATAATTTTGATTCGCTCTTTACCAAGGTGACCAACCTGCTCAAACAAAAAGGGAAAATGCCTTCCTAGTCGATCCCCAGGTTCTTAAGCGCCTCGAATGATGCGGTAATGCGACGGGCTTTGTTGTCCCCTTCCGGCTTTGATACCAGTCCCTCGGCCTCTATTTCATCCATTAACCTTGCCGCGCGGTTGTAGCCTATGCGCATCTTTCTCTGCAGATAGGAAGTGGAAGCTATCTGGCTTTCCATGATAAGTTTGACCGCCTGATTAAAAAGGTCATCCCTGCCGTCTTTTGCCTTTTCCTCTTTAGAGTCGGTCTCCAGCGAAGACAGGGTCTGCACCTCGGCAATTCTTTCTTCGTATTCGGGAGCCGCTTGCTTTTTGATGAACTTGATCACCCTTTCGGCCTCTGGATCAGTAACAAAGCATCCCTGCAGCCTTGTCGCTTTCATGGCGCCAACAGGGTTGTAGAGCATATCGCCCCGTCCCAACAGCTTCTCGGCGCCCGAAGAGTCGATTATAACGCGCGAGTCTATCTGTGTGGCCACGGCAAAAGCGATCCTGGAAGGGATGTTCGCCTTGATAAGCCCGGTGATTACATCGACAGAAGGCCTCTGCGTGGCAATAACAAGGTGTATGCCCGTGGCGCGCGCCATTTGCGCCAGCCGGCAAATGGTGGTCTCAACCTCTGCGGCGGCAATCATCATAAGGTCGGCCAGCTCGTCGACAATTACCACCAGTTGAGGCATTTTTTCTTGAGGCTCGACGCGCTTATTATACGAAGCCAGATTGCGCACGCCGACCTTATAGAATATCTGATAGCGCCGTTCCATCTCGCGCATAACCCACTCTTTTAGGGTCAGGGCGGCAGAGCGCGGTTCGGTAACCACGGGAGCAAGAAGATGAGGAATGCCGTCATAAAGTGTAAGCTCAACCATCTTCGGATCGATCATGATGAACTTGACCTCATCTGGTTTGGCGCGGTAAAGAATGCTCATTATCAAAGAATTGATGCACACACTCTTTCCCGAGCCGGTCGTGCCGGCTATCAATAAATGCGGCATTTTTGCCAGGTCACCGTAGATCGGAGAGCCGGACAGGTCTTTGCCCAGCGCGATGAAAAGTTTGGAGGAGTTGTTTTTAAACTCGTTTTGTTTGATGATGTCCTTGAGTCTGACCGTAGTAATAGTGGTGTTGGGGACTTCAATTCCAATAACGGCCTTGCCGGGAACGGGCGCTTCAATACGCACGCCGCCCGAGGCCAGGTTGAGGGCAATGTCATCCGCCAGGTTGGCGATCTTGCTGACCTTGACCCCGGGATCAGGCTGGAGCTCAAAGCGTGTGACAGCCGGACCCTGGTTGACAGAAACGACCCGCGCGCCCACTCCAAAACTTGCCAGGACTTCTTCCAACAATTTCTTTCGCAGGTCGGTGGTTTCCTGCATCTTGGCGGCTTTTTTGATCTCTTGCTTGGTCCTGTCTTCCAGCAGGTTCAAGGGTGGTAATTTGTAATCGGCGTAAGACTGGTGGCTTCGAGTGGCGTCAATATCTTCGACCACAATAGTGGTCGACTCCTCCTCTTCCACATCCTCGGCATCCGTTTTCTCTTCTTCCATATGCTGAGGAAGGGGGAAGCTAACTACCGGTTTTCTTTCGACTTCAGACTTCTTTTCCTCTACCGGTCGCGTATCATCCTCTCCCTCATCCTCACCTTCTATTTCTGCCGGCGTTTTTCTAAGGCGTATCTTTCTTTCTTTTCTTTCAACAGCTTGAGGGAACAGGAAGGACGCCAGGAAAGAAAGCAATCCGCGGAAAGTAAGATTGGAGACCAACAGCAGTCCGATAAAACATACAGCCGACAAAATAATATAAGACCCTACCGGGCCCAGCACCCTTTCAAGAGAAAACCTGAACCCATAGCCAATCAAACCACCCGCCCCCTGAAGGAAGTAGTACTGTTCCACGGGAGCAAAGTAGGAGCTGGAATAAAATTGGGCAAAGGTAATAAAATCAAGGAATAGCACGAGCAGTCCTACCAATCTTATGGCCAGTTCTCTGACCTCGTGCCTTAACAGCATGATGACCCCGTAGGAAGCGACAAAGAAGGGCAGTAGATAAACGCCTATCCCCATCACCGCCCGGAAAAAGGTCTTGACCAAATACAGGCCAACTATGCCGGTGGATGAGGACAGGTTAGAAATAAAAATGAATATGCCCAGGGCGATCAGCAGAATTCCGCCTATGTCCTGCTTGAAATGGGAAAATTCCCAACCGGGCTTTTCATCATCAGTAGTAGTATTGGACTTTTTCCTGGCCACGTTGCGATTATAGCAAAATAAGCCGGGAAAACAAATACCCTGAAATTATCTTATCCTGACTTCGATAATATATTATGAGAGTCGCCGGCGAATCCTATATCCGCCCTTTTTCATTCTTTCAACGTTTCCATGCGCTCCGCCACGTTCTTCGCGCTTCTGACAGATTTTTGAAAGGAAGGCCGGACGCCAGCCTGCCAGAGGATTGTATTTGGGATGTCACAAAGTGCGATCCGCATACAAAGAAATTATTCCTGCCGAGATCAAATCGGGAAGGATTAGTGAAACTTTTGGGTTCAGCGCGACTCGCCGAAATAGCTGAATCCGCATCCATGCATCTGGCATATAACGCGGAGCATGTTGCACCCTATCCAGTATTGACTTCATATTGTATCGTGGATAATCATCTTGTTGTCCAGACGCGTGACCTTGGGCAGGGCCTTGAAAGCTATCTTCTCCGCCCGGGACTTCCATATTCAACCCGGCCTTATTCAATAATGCTCCGTTTGCATCAAGAACAACAAGGCAATGGCATCATGCTTACGATGAACCAAGTTTTGAATGGCTGTTCCGGGTCAATGGCAATAGAATCTTCTGGCCAAAAGATCCGCCTGCGCAATTATCGCGGGGAGATCGTGGCACAGAGGATCTTTGGGTCCAAGATCATCGGGACCAGGTTTTTATTGTTCCTTCCCCTTCTGGCGGAATGGCACGCGGAAGAGCAGGGAGATGACCATTTTCATATGCCAGCCATGCTAAAAATACGCTTTCTGCCTGATCTGAAAATGCGTTTCTGGCATATCTGGAGCGTTGATTAAAATTAGCTGAAATTTTTTGGAAGAGTGGCAGATAACTAACTGAGAAGGCATAGGCGGTTGGGAAGCACGAGAAGTAGCCAAGCCTATGTTCAATATAGGAGCGAAACTGCGATGACCTTCAGTAATATGAGGGTGAGTTATCCGGAGCTCTTAGTTAGAAAGAATTTTATAGATAATGGGAGGGGTAATTAATATGGGATTTTTTACAAGAGTGGTTAAGCATAGTCCGCAGCTAACAACTTATGCTCAGGCTAAGCTTGGCGGGACCGGCCTATCAAAATTAAGACGAGTTCACCATCATTCAGGCTCAGATAAGATCGCGCAAGAGAAGCTAGCGTCGGCATTAAAACAATTGCCATGTTCCACCTTAGCCCGTTTGCGTGAAATGCAAAGCTCAGGCATATCCGATGGAGATTTCTACAGCGAGGAAGTTAGACCTGCTTTATTAAATGTCAACAGATATGGAGACAACGAAGTTGAGCATCTCCCTGTAAAAGACTTTCTTTCTCTTACCCCACATGTTCCTCATCCCGAAGCCAAGGCAGGGGGAAGATGGGAGCAGGACCAAGTATTAATTCACGATACAGATGAGTTGGTTGAGGTTGCAGACGAGGGGGCGCAAATAATATCTAATGGCCAATGCGCCATGGGAATTCCCGCTGCCGGAGTCGCTTCTCGCGCCGCCGATATTTTCCGCTCACGCGAAGACTTGGTTGGAATTATGACCTATTTGATGGGGTACCTGGAAGGATTAAATGGACTATCAGAAAACACCTATCCTCCTCGGTTTCTTTATCCGGTTGCCTCAACACGTGGCATAATGACCTTGTTAGGGATGATGCTTGAAAACTTGCATATTGTTGGCACAGAACTTGGGACCGTAATTCCATCGTTACTAATGCTTCACCCTAACATGTCTGAATTTGTTTTAGCAAAACTTGCTGATCATATCAAAAAATGGGGGCCAGATTGGCAAGAAAGCATTCTTCTCTGGGCACAATCTATGTCCCAACGGTACTATTTAACTGATCAACAACCTTTAAAAGATCTCTTCCCAAATGGTCATGGAGAACATCCTCGCATGCTGGCAGAACTAGACATGTTTAATTTCCTGAGAAGTAAGGGGATTAATTATTATTTCTTTGCCAACGCCGATGAAATTGTATTTGGTCCCAATCCAATCCTCGCTGGCGTTGCTGGACGATTGATCCAAATGGGTTACGCTCAGGTTGTTTTTGTAGTGGATAATCCGACAAATCAGGGTGGAGGCGGCCCCGTCCGGCACATTACCGTTCCCGAAAATACGCATCTTATCGAAAATCCAAGCATGCCCACAAGCTTCATCACAGGTGGCAAATATCCGCGTTGCATTAACACACTTTCCATTGTTGGTTCTACCGATAAACTTGCTCAGGTAAGCCCTGGGCTGGCGGCCAAAACCACTTTGCTTTTAGAAGCCAAGGTTTGGGAAGGCAGAAATGGAGGGGTCGAGCTGATAGCCAGCGCAGAGGGACATGCGGGAACTGAATTGACCAATCCCCACGGCAGAGATGCGGGGAGTTACAGGAATGCGTTTGTCTACGTCAACCGTCCTGGCTTTTTCATGGGCATCAAAACCCCGGCGCACGTCTATGATGGAAGCACTCCTCCAGAGCTTTTAGCTGACCCTATCTTCGGGCGAATGTCCTATGCCACCTATACGCGGCATATGTTTAACACCTTTCCAGCAATATTGCGCGGCATGATCGAGCGCGATCGATCTGTTTTAGAACAAATTTTTAAGCGCGGAGGTAGCTATCTGCTTCCCATTGATGACTGAACAAATCACAAAGCTATTTTGGTTTCACAATGAGTCGTTTTGACAACCGCTTCTCCTGCGCGCTATAATCAATCCATATGGGAAAAACCATCGCAGAAAAGATCCTCTCCAACCACAGCGGCAAGGACGCGCATGCCGGTGATATTGTCATAGCCGACCTGGATTTTATGATCGGCCAGGACGGGACCTCGGGCGTGGCCATTGATTCCTTCCGCAAAATGTCCGCCAAGAAAGTGGCCGATCCTTCCAAAATCGCCATAATAATTGACCACTCCTCCCCTTCTCCCAACCAGGGGGTTTCGGCTATCCACAAAAAGATCCGCGAGTTCGCCGCCGAGCAAAAGATAAAACTCTACGATATCGGTTGCGGCGTGTGCCACCAGATCACCCCGGAGCAGGGCCATTGCGTCCCCGGCGACCTGGTCATCGGCGCGGATTCTCACACCTGCACCTACGGCGCGATCAATGTTTTCTCAACAGGCATCGGGTCAACCGACCTGGCGGCGGGCATGATATCGGGCAAACTCTGGTTCAAAGTACCGGAAACGCTCAAGGTGGTATATAAAGGAAAACTTCCGAAAGGAATATACTCGAAAGATCTTATACTTAACCTGATCGGCAAGATCGGCGCGGACGGCGCCACCTATATGGCACTTGAAATAGATGGAGATGCCATCAACGAAATGTCGGTCGATGCCCGCTTTACCATTTCTAACATGGCCATAGAGTGCGGCGCCAAATGCGGCATCATGAAAGCGGACAAAAAGGTGATGGATTGGGTGGCCAAACATTCCAAACGCAAGCCGGGCCCGATCGAAGCGGACAAGGATGCAAAATACAAACAAGTCATCGAGATCGACGCCGCCAAACTCGAGCCGCAGATCGCCAAACCGCATACAGTGGATAACACCTGCGGGGTTTCCGAGGTTGTTGGCACCCCGATCCAACAAGGTTTCATTGGAACCTGCACAAACGGGCGGCTGGAAGATTTCCAGATCGCGGCAAATATCTTGAAGGGCAAAAAAGTGGCGGACGGCTGCCGCTTGATCATTGCCCCGGCTTCAAAAGACATTATGCTGGACATGATAAAAGACGGCGCTTATCAAACGCTGGTAGAAGCAGGCGCGGTAGCGGTAACCCCAGGCTGTGGCCCCTGTGTGGGAACGCACAACGGCGTGCCGTCTGACGGTGAAAATGTGATCTCAACCGCTAACCGCAATTTCAAAGGCAGGATGGGCAACCCCAACTCGTTTATCTATCTCGCTTCGCCAGCCACAGTGGCGGCTTCGGTAATAGAGGGGAAGATCGCGGATCCGAGGAAATACCTATGATACAAAAAGGCAAAGCTCGAACATTCCCAAATCATCCCAACGACATCAACACGGATTATATCATCTCCGGACGCTACAAGTTCAAGATCCAGGACCCGAATGAACTTGCTACACATGTAATGGAAGATCTCGATCCAAACTTTTTCAAGCGCGTTGAAAAAGGCGATTTTATCGTTGCCGGCAACAACTTTGGCTGCGGTTCTTCACGAGAGCAGGCCCCTATGGCTATCAAGTACGCCAACATCTCGGCGGTGATCGCCAACTCCTTTGCAAGAATTTTCTACCGCAACTGTTTTAACCTTGGACTGCCGGCTATCGAGGCTGACACTTCGGGGATCGAAGAAGGAGACGAGCTGGAGCTGGACATGGATGCCGGCATCCTAAAGAATAAGACCAAAAACAAAGAAATAAAGATAGCACCGGTCCCAAAGACCATGCAGACCCTTCTTGCCGACGGCGGGCTGGTGGAGCACTTTAAAAAGCATGATGGATTCAAGGTTTGAAATCATTGACCATCCCTCTGACATTGGCATAATCGCCTACGGCGACAACTACAAAGAGACCTTTGAGAACGCCGCGGCAGGAATGTTTTCAGTAATAGCCAAGATCCCGGAAGTTCCGGGCAAGCTTTCCTTTGATCTGCAAATCCAGGCCAATGACAGGGAAGAATTGCTGGTGGATTGGCTCAATGAGCTGATCTACCTTGAAGAATCCCAAAAAGTGCTGTTAAACCGGTTTGTGATAACCCTGCTTAACGATAAAGAGCTCAAGGCGCATGTTGAAGGAATAAAGATCGATCCCCTGCTCCACAGCCTGCACAGATCTATTAAAGCCGCTACCTATAATATGTTAGAATTATCTGAAAAGAAAGCGAGGGTGATCTTTGATGTTTAACCTTGGATGGGAAGCTGATGTCATATTGAAATTGATCCTGGCCTGTGTCTTTGGCGGCATGATCGGAGTGCTCAGGGAACAGGAAAAAAAGGCCGCGGGCCTGCGGACCCACATGCTGGTTTGCATGGGCGCCGCGCTGTTCGTGGTCATCTCTCTCTTTATCGAAAGCAAATATATTGGCGTTGACGTGGGGCGCATTGCCTCCAATGTCGTCATCGGCATCGGCTTTATCGGGGCCGGCACCATAATACAATCACGCGAAGGCTCGGTGATCGGCATAACCACCGCGGCCTCTATCTGGGTCACCGCCGCCATCGGTGTGGCACTGGGCTTTGGCATGTACATTACAGCCTTAACCGCTATGGTCCTCGCGGTGATCGCCCTAAAATTCCTTGGCCACATTGAAAAAAGGTTTTTCAAGTAAACAACTGCATGGACGCATAGAAAGATGCATATTATCCTCGGCCAAACTGCCGTCGGCAAAACCAAATACGCTATTGAACTAGCCAAAAAAGTGAGCGGCGAGATCCTTTCCGCCGACTCCATGCAGGTTTACCGCGGCATGGACATTGGCACGGCCAAGTCCACCAAAGAAGAAAGGCAGGACATCCCTCACCACCTGATCGACATCCGCGATCCCGATGAAGAATGGACCGTCTCGGATTTTGTGAAGGAGACCGAAAAACTTGTGCCGCAGATTATCGCGAGAGGAAAAGCACCAATCATCGCCGGAGGGACGGGGCTGTACCTTTGGGCATTGCTCGAAGGATTTTCTTTCCCCATTGTTCCAGCCGATCCCGAGTTGCGCAAAAGGCTGGGGGCGGACCCCCTTGAAAAGCTTTTTGCGCAACTGAAAGAAGTTGACCCTCAAGCCGCCGCCAAGATACACCCCAACGACAAAAAGCGCATCGTAAGGGGGCTTGAGGTTTATGAACTGACGGGGAAACCGATATCATCATTCGCTATTGAAGGCAAGGTGACGTCACCCCGCCTTAAATGGAATTGCAAAATTATTGGCCTCACTCTCCCCCGCGAGGAGCTCTACAGGCGCATTGAAGAACGCGTAGATAGGATGCTGGATAAAGGCCTGGTTAATGAGGTGAAGGGCTTACTGGCCAAAGGCTATTCGCGAGAGCTAAGCTCAATGCAGGCGCTGGGCTATAAGGAAACCATAGATCATCTTGAGGGTAAATATTCGTACGAGGAATATGTGAAGTATTTCAAGCAAAAATCACGTAATTTTGCGCGCAGGCAAATGACGTGGTTCAAGAGGTTTAAGGACGTTGCCTGGGAAACCGCGCCCTGACGGATCTTGCGTGGGCATCAAGCCCTTCTATGCTTGCCAGCAGTTCAATATCTCCGGCTACCCTTGCGAGCGCGGCCTTATTGTATTGTACATAGCTCTGCCGTTTTGTAAAATCATATACCCCCAGAGGCGAAGCATACCTGGCTGTGCCGCCAGTGGGAAGGACATGGTTGGTGCCCGCCATATAGTCCCCAAGCGCGACCGGCGTGTAAGGCCCTATGAATATCGCGCCGGCGTTCGTAAGCTCGCTTATCTCTTTCTTTGAAAGTTTGGCCATTATCTCAAGGTGTTCTGGGGCGACCTTGTTCGATATCTCAATAGCCTGTTTCATGCTGTCAACCAAAAATATCTTGCCGTTATTGGCGGCCGAAAGCGCCAGAATATCCTTGCGGCCAAGCTCTTCCATCTGCTCTTCCGCGCTTTCCGAAACAGCCGCGGCCAGAGACCTTGATGTTGTAACAAGAACTGCGGAAGCGAAGCGATCGTGTTCAAGCTGGGCCAACATGTCCGCGGCTATGAACTGCGGAGAAGCCTTGCCATCAGCTATGATCAAGATATCTGACGGGCCCGCCAGGCTGTCTATGCCGACCGTCCCGTACAAAAGCTTTTTAGCCAGAACGACATAAATGTTGCCAGGCCCTACTATCTTGTCCACCTTTGGCACTGTTTCCGTGCCAAAAGCCAGCGCCGCCACTGCCTGCGCGCCGCCAACCCTGTATATCTCGCCTATCCCCGCCTCCGCCGCCGCCACCAGTATGTGCGGATCTATTTTGGGGGGCGATACCATAACAACGCGGCTAACCCCTGCCAGCTTTGCGGGTATGGCATTCATCAGTACTGAAGAAGGATAAGAAGCCACACCAGCCGGCACATATATCCCAACACTTGCCAGGGGCAGAACACGCATTCCGATATTTATCCCGCTCGATCGATCGTCAAATCCTTTGGATACCTGCCTCTGGTGGTAGGAGACAATGTGCTTGATAGATTTTCGCAGAGCCTTGAAAAAAGCCCCATCTACTTTTTTATACGCGTTACTGATGTCGCGCTGGCTTACCCGTAATTGTTTGGCGGAAAGCTCGACTCCGTCAAACTTTTCCGCGTACCTTAGTATGGCGGCATCACCGGACTTCCTGACATTTTCAACAATATGGCAGACCCGTTCCTGGACAAGGTTATTGCCTACAAGCATATCGGCAAGCTTGTCTATCTCCTGTGCTATTTGAGATTTCTTGTCATAGGTCCTAAACATTTAAAACAGATCCCCTGGTTATTACGGTCTTATCACCAATGATAGCTCCGTCTATTCTGACCTCGTCCTCAATATGGCAGTTCCTGCCTATTATACTATTTTTTATTACAACATCCTTGCCTATCTGTGTCCCGCTCCATACAATGGTCCTCTCCAGGACCGATTTTTCGCCAACCCTTACCCTGTCGCCAAGAACGGTCAATTCATTTATGGCCGCGCCTTCCGCAATAAGCGCCTGCTTCCCCAGAAGGCAGGGGCTGTATAATTTGGCCGCTTTATCTATCTCCGAACTATCGCCCACCCATATATCATCCCTTATCCTTCGTCCTTTAAGGTTGACCTGGACAGCGCCCCTTAAGATAGCCTCATGGACCTTGATGTACTTTGCGGGATTGCCAATGTCTATCCAGTATGAATTATCCTTGTAGCCAAACATCGGGGCCCCCTTTTCCAGCAAAGACGGGAACAGTCCGTTCTCGAACATATACGGCTTACCGGCAGGGACATCCTTAAAGACCGCGGGGTCCAGAATATAGGTGCCGGCATTGATAAAAAATTCCTTTATGCCCTCCAGCCTTATCCAGGCGGGCTTTTCAACAAACTCCCTGACCCTGCCTTTTTCGTCGGTCAGCACCAGGCCAAATGGAGTGGGGTCCTGTACTTGCGTCAGGGCCAGAGTTGCGGTTGCCTTGTTCTTCTTGTGGAAATCTATCAGCTTCCCAAGGTGCAAGCCGGTAATAACGTCCCCATTCAATACGATCAGGGGGTCTTTGTCAAAATATTTTTCCGCGTTCTTTACCGCGCCGGCCGTGCCAAGCGGGTCTTCTTCCAGCGAGAAATATATTTTGCAGCCAAGTTCTTTTTCCTCCAGCTTTACAAGTTTTTTTATATCATCAGACAGATAATGGAGGTTGAGGATTATTTCGCAAATGCCAAATTTCTTCAGCCATTCGATCTGGTGCAGCACGAGCGCAACATTCGCGACAGGGACAATGGGCTTGGGTATGTTATATGTCAGCGGCCTTAAACGGGTGCCAAGTCCTCCGGCAATGATCACTGCTTTCATCTTTTGAGCTCCCTTTTGAGCTTTTGTATCACATCAATTGGCGTGGGGTCAATATCCTTCAATATGGCCAGATAAACAGACACCATATCCGTAATATATATCAACGAGAACAATCTCGCCAGCGGGGCAACGCCCTGGGACCAAACCTCGAGCGCCCCGTCAAAATGACGGCTGATCAGGGATTTTGTTACGTCGATCCTTTTCTTTACGCGTTCATTCTCTTTTTCGTCGCGCAGCAGGATCAGAGCAAAAGGGTGCTTTCCCTTGGCCAGGCTGGAAAATCCCACGATCTCGTTATGGTCCAGCTCGGTGAACAAAGAAAGATGAGCGACCGTTTTGCTGTTCTCGTTAAGCTGGTTCTTGAAACGCAGTCCAGCCGCGGAAGCCAGTTCATGTCCAGCCAAAATTATCGGAAATTTCTTGTATAGTTTTTCAGCCAGCTGTTTGGCGGGATTAGAAAAGATTTTTACGGGAGGCCCGATCTTTGCGTCCATAGACTGCAGGACAGACACTGTTTCATCTACCTGGGACATAAAGCCATTGGTCAGCTTTAACTGCTCAAGAACAAATAGAATTGGCAAAGTAAGATAAGCTATCGCCGCCCGCGGCTGCAGTCCTGGCCTTACCTTAATGAAAGGGATGTTTTTTTCTGCCGCCAGGGACAACAGCGCCCCGGAAGAAGCGATACAAACCACCTTGGCCTTCCTCTGGACAGCTTCCTTGAAGCAATTCAGTGTTTCTTCGGTCTCTCCGGAATAGCTGACAATAAATACCAGGCTATCTTCAGCGACCGAAGCCGGGAGGGAATAGCTGCGGTTCACCATAAAGGGAATGTCCAGGCTTTGCTCAAGCAGAACGCGGCAGATGTCCCCTCCCATGGCCGACCCGCCAATGCCGCTTACCACCACCTGTCCGGTCCTGTCGGGAAGCAACACCTCCCCGCTTGGCCGCAGTTCCGAGGCTTCCGCAAGCATTTTCGGAATAGAGCACACGCTCTCCAGCATGCCCGAACGATCTATTGATCCAAACTTTTCTATTTCATCCAATCGAACCACGGATTTTCTCTTTTAACACGTCTATGGCTTTTTGCAACTGGATATCTTTCGCGTCATCACCGTTCAGCAGGGCATCAGCCTCTTCTGTCGGCAGCTCGATCGCATAATCAGGCTCTATGCCTTTTTTGCTGATGTCTTCGCCTGAAGGAGTTAGATATTTTGCGATGGTAAGCAATACGGCTGAGCCATCCTGCAAAACTCGCACGCTCTGGACACTCGCCTTGCCAAAGGTCTTTGCCCCCACCAGCGGCGCGACATGGTTGTCGCGCAGGGCCCCTGCCAATATTTCAGACGCGGAAGCCGAAGCACCGTTAACCAGCACCACCAACGGCCTGTCCCAGATAAACTGCCCGTTCGAATACTGGACATCTCGCATGCCCTCGCGATCGACGGTCTGTACAATGGCGCCTTTTTTTATGAACATACTGCCAATATCTATGGCGTTGTCCAGCAGGCCGCCGCCATTGTTCCTGACATCAACTATCAAACCTTTTGCCCCCTTCTTCTTCGCCGCGTCAATGGCCGCCTTTACTTCTTTGGGGCTGTCCTTTTTCTCAAAGGTATTAAGTTTTATATAGGCAATGCTGTCACCTATCATCTTGTATTCGGTGCTTTTTATTTCGATCTTGTCCCTTACAATAGCATAATCTTTGGGATCTTTCGCGTCACCCCTTAAAATACCCAGTTTCACTTTTGTGCCGCGCGGCCCCCGTATAAGAGAGACCGCCTGCTCCAAAGCCATGTCCCTGGTGGGTTTGCCGTCAATTGTCGCGATCCTGTCTTTGGATTTCAACCCCATTTTGTGGGCCGGCGTCCCTTTGATGGGAGATATGACCATTAATTGCTTGTCCTTCATTCCAATATATATACCTATGCCGTTATAACTGCCCCTCAGGCGGACCTGCATTTCCTTGTAGTCTTTTGGCTCCATAAATCTTGAATACGGATCATCGAGGGAATCAAGCAATCCCCTGATGGACCCGTAGACTATATTCGTGTTGTCAACGTTCTTCTCAACATAGTTGTTCTTTACCAGGGACAATACCTGCAAATAAACTTCCAACTTGCTTTCCAGGTCTTCCTGCGCCTTCCCTTTGCCAAAAACAAATCCAAAACCGAAAACCAACAAGATCAACATTAATCCCACTAACGGCTTCTTATACTTTTGCATCCTTTCCCTCCTTAAGGTAGAAAACTGATCGGGTTCTTGGGTTTGCCGCTTTTTCGCACTTCAAAGTGCAGGTGCGGTCCGGTAGAATATCCTGTACTGCCGACCAGCCCGATAATTTGTCCTTTCTCAATGACTTTTCCCTTATTGGCATATATTCTCGACATATGCCCGTAAACTGTGGTCGTATTATTCCCGTGATTAATTACCACAGCTTTACCATATCCGTTCCACCAGCCCGACATTATTACGGTCCCGCTGTCAGCCGCCCTGATGGGCGTCCCGTAAGCGGCGGCTATATCAAGCCCGGTATGAAAATTCTTGCCCCCCCAGACTGGATGTCTTCGGTAGCCGAAATTGGAAGTTATCCTTCCCCTTAACGGCCAGGCCAGACTGCCGCTGCCTTTGCCATCGGTACCAGACTTTGTGGCGTCCGCCACTGTCTTTTGAATCAGGGCTTCAAGTTCTTCAGAGCTGCGCTCCAGTTCGGCGATCCGGCGCTCGTACTCTTCCCTGCGCTTTTTAAGGTCGTTCAAGACCTTTTTTTCTTCATGCGCCCTTTCGGTGATCTCTTCTTTCTTCTGCGCTATCTGACTGGCCAGGCTTTTTATTTCCTGGGTCGTCTTTTCCAGCACATCTTTCTTTTCCTGCCTGCGGCTGTAAACATCGAGCAGTTCATTGATCAGCTTTACGTCCTGGTCCAGCACTTTGGAAAAATAGTACGATCTATTTATAAAGTCTGACATGCTTTTGGCGCTCAGGAGCATGTCCAGATAATTGACCGAACTGTTCTTGTATATCTCGTTGATCCTTTTCTTAAGCTTGGTCCCCTTGTACAAAAGCTCAAGATTGGTATCCTTTATCTCTGAGGTCAGATCAGAGATCTTGCTCTCGTTCTCCCCAATTTTGCTGTGGGCGGTTTGGAGCTGGGCCCTGGTCCTGTCAAGCGTGCTCCTTATCTGGTACAACCGGGTCAAACTTTCCTTTTGTCGCTGTTTGGTCTTTTGCAGTTCTTGTTTTTCTTTCACCAGCTGGGCGTTGATCCTCTCCAGCTTCTCCGCGGCCGTTTCCGCAAAGGCCCCGGAAGATATTAGCAATAAAAAGAAAAGTAGCGTCGCAACGCACCGTTGGAGAGACATTCTACAGATTTTACCATAAATGAAGAGCTACTACAATTGCCCCAGACCCAAAGATTTTTTCCTTTTCGCGCGGTGGTAGGTTATGGCAAACCTGTGAGCTTCGTCTCTGGCAGCCCTTAAAAGCAATAAGGCGGGAGATTCCAGGGGCAGACGGATCGGCCTGCTTTTGTGCGGAGCAAAAAGCAGTTCTTCTTTTTTAGCCAGGCCAAAGATGGGGATGTCGTGAGGGAGCGCTCGTTTCGCGGCATTTACCTGAGGCTTCCCGCCGTCGATCAAGATCAGGTCAGGCAGCGGCAGTTTGTCCTTTAGTGTTTTAGTATATCGCCTTTTGACCACTTCATTTATCGCCGCCGCGTCATTGGGGCCCTCGGTCCCGCGTATCTTAAATCTCCGGTAATCCTTTTTCTTTGGTTCTCCATTTTCAAACACAACCATAGAGGCCACGCAGTCCTCACCCTGTATATTGGAAACATCAAAGGCCTCGACCCTGAAGGGTATTTTAGGCAGATGAAGCGTGTCCTTCAGTTCAAGCAGGGAGTTTTGGGCCTGTCTTACGATGCGCCTGGGTACCCACCGGGGCCTGGTGCGGGTCACCCTCTCCAGTTTATTGATCTGGTCCCTCAGTTTGGCGGCCAGCTCATATTTATGAGCGCCGGCGGCGGCGTCCATTTCTTTTTTAAGGGCTTCGGTCACATCGCTCATCCTGCCGCTTAGCAAAGAAGCTATGGCCTTGCAAAGGTTGCGATATTCTTGCTGGCTAATCTTACCTATGCACGGCCCGAGACAGTGCTTGATATGATATTGAAGACAGGGCTGTTCTCTTGTTCGCATTGGAGAGCTTTTGCACCAGCGGATCGGGAAGAACTTCTTTATCAGGCGGATGGTCTCTTTTATGCCGCCCGCGTCGTAGCGGCCAAAATACAGGGCGCCGTCATCAAGTTTTTGCCTTACCATAAGCAGTCTTGGCCATTCTTCCTGCATGGTAAGCTTGATGTAAGGGTAGTTCTTGTCATCCCTGAGCATGATGTTGTACTTGGGCTGGTGTTTCTTGATAAGGCGGTTTTCCAGGAGCAGGGCTTCCAGTTCTGTCGCGGTGCAGATGAACTCAATGGAGTGCAGGTGGTCAAGCAGGGCCTGCAGTTTGGGCGAATCTGCGGGCCGGTTAAAATAGGATGCTATCCTTCTTTTTAAGGACTTCGCTTTCCCTATATAAATGATCTCTCCGGCTTTGTCTTTAAAAAAATAAACCCCGGGTTGATCGGGAAATTTTTGCATTGTCTATTTTGGTTCGACTACGACCTTAACACGGGCGCTTACTTCCGGAAACAGCTTGACGCTCACTTCGGACTCGCCAACCACTTTGATGTGCCCGTCCATAATGATCTTGCGCTTGTCAATTTCCAGGCCCAGCAGGTCTTTTATGGCCTGCGCGATATCCAGGGAAGTTACCGACCCAAAAAGCTTGCCTTCTTCGCCCGCGTCAGCTTTAATGACCACCTTCGCGGCCTCTAGCTTTTCAGCCATCTCTTTGGCGGCGGCCTTATTGCTATCGATCACCGCCTGCCGTTTTGCTTTCTGCTTTTCGAACGCGGCCAGGTTGGCCTCGGTAGCAGGCGCGGCAAGTTTTTTGGGGAAAAGATAGTTGCGGGCGTATCCGTCCGCCACCTCCATGACCCTATTTTCTTCGTATAGAACAACCTTCATGTCATCTCTCCTTTTAGTCCAGAGTATATGGGACCAGGCCAGCTTCGCGGGCGCGCTTGATGGCTTTGGCCACCACCCGCTGGTGCAAAGCGCAGCAGCCGGTAGTGCGCGGGGGCAGTATCTTGCCGCGGTCGGAAACGAATTTCCTTACAAAAGATATGTCCAAATAATCCATGACCTTGCTTTTGTCAGCGCAAAATACGCATACCCTTCTTTTTTTCCGCCGCATCGGCCGACCTTTTTTTTCTTTGTCCCTGTCTCTTCTATCTCTTCTTTCCATTATCAAACTCTCCTTTTAAAATGGTATCTCTTCTTCCTTTTTTGGAGAAGAAGCTGCTTCGCTTTTTACTTCGACCGCGCCTGCCGGGGGCCCGTCACCGCGCCTGCCCAGCATCTGCATGCCGTCGGCCACAACCTCGGCCGCCATTCTCTTTTCCCCGTCCTTGCCGACATACGAGCGCACCTGCAGTCTTCCTTCAATAGCCACCGGCCTGCCCTTTTTTAAATATTCCCCGCATATCTCTGCCAGCCTTCTCCAGGCAACCACCGGGATAAAATCGACGGCGTTATTGCCCTCGGACCCTTTTTTTGTGATCCTGTTAACGGCCAGGGTGAAACTGGCGACAGGGATACCGCTGGGAGTGTATCTCAGCTCCGGGTCCCTGGTCAAATTTCCAATTAAAAATGCTTTGTTATACATTGTTTATAGTTTATAATTCCCAATTTATACTTTTCAAAAAGGAAGATCGTCGCCAGCCCGCGCGAACTCCTCGAATTCTTCTATCGGGGATTCGTCCCCCCCCTCTTCCACCGTCATATCCGGTTCAGGAGCGCTTTGTTCCGAGGCATCTTTACCGCGGCCAAGCATTTTCACCACGCGCGCGGCCACTTCGGTGACCCATTTTCTCTTGCCGCCCTGGTCATCGTACGAGCGCACCTGGATGCGGCCTTCTACCAGTACCAGCTGGCCTTTTTTTAGATATTGCCCGCAGACCTCGGCCACTTTTCGCCAGCTGACTATGTTAATAAAGTCGGCGGTTTGCTTGTCGCCAAAGCGGTTCACCGCCAGGCAAAATTTTGTTATCGGCAGGCCATCCACGGAAAATCGGGCCTCGGGATCCGCGGTAAGCCGGCCCACAAGTATTATCTTATTTAGGTTCGCCAACCGGTTTCTCCTCTGGGGCGGCAGGGAAGCTAATTTCTTCTGGTTCGGCAGCAGCTTTTAGAATGGTCCTGGTGATCATGAACCTGACAACATCTTCCTGCAGTCTGAGCGCCGAACGGAGCAGGTTGGCGGTCTTTCCTTCTCCCTTGAAGACCAGAAGAACATAAAAAGCTTCTCTAAGATTTTTGTGTTTTTGGAACCGGAAATTGAGCCTCTTTAACCCCCAGTTATCGGTCTTTTCTATGGCTCCGCCGCCATCGGTTATGCGTTTCTCAAAACGCTTAAGGATAGCCAGCCTTTTTTCTTCAGTTGTTTGCGGATGGAACACTATCAGGGCATCATACGAATGCATACACTTCCTCCTTTGATCAAAGGTTAATTATACCATAAATTGCGGCTCCCATCAACAAAAAGGGGTTAATTGGAAATGGTGAAAGGATATTTCCTGATGTTATCGTCTTTATTGCGCTCTTTTTCCTGCGTAACAACTTTTACCACAAAATCGTTCCCGTCCTGAAAGCTTTCTTCAAGCCCTGTAAGGGGCTTGACCACGAACGGCACATCTATGGTCCTGCTGGTCCCGACTGTTTGATTGTTTACCGTCGCCTGGCCGAGTTTCACTTCCTTGTTATCCCTGGATGCCGCACCCGCATAATAAGCCTGCCTGAATATTTCCACAGTATAAGGCAGATCGATGGGCTCACCTTCCAAATAAACCGACACTTTAGCAGCGTAAGAATTGCCCAGCACCACACTGGAAGGCAGCAGGGCCTGTTTTACTACAAGGTTTGGGGATGGGGTTTCAAACACGAAATCCTCGGAGGCAACAGCCTGTCCGCCTTTCTCGGTTGACATGACCATGTAATGATAAAGCGTGCCTCCCTCAAGGCCATCAAGCTTTACCTGGTGCTGCACACCGTCATCGCCAGTGGAAAATCGATCATAGTTCTTTGATTTCCCCCATTTGACCTTGGAAGTAGAGTAGTTGCTGGTTTGCCACACAATGGCGCATTTGTGCTTTGATATCCACTGGGCGCGGGGCCCGTCAAGCATCCTTAGCCTGGCGTGGGAAGGCACAATAAATATAATAGAAAGAAGGGCCAGAATAGATGTCTTTAGAATATTCTTATACATTAAACCTTACCAGCACCAGGTCCCCGTCCTTGACCAGGTAATCCCGGCCTGAAAGATGGACCCTTCCAGTGTCCCTCAATTTAGCATAACTGCCCGCCGCCAGCAAGTCGTTATATGAAACGATCTCGGCGGAGATAAACCCGCGCTCCATGTCCGAATGCACTTTGCCCGCCGCTTTTTGCACCGGCGTCCCGGCAGGCACAGTCCACGCTCGAGTTTCTTTATTGTTGGAGGTATAAAATGTGATAAGTTCCAAAAGTTTATAACCTGCTTCAATTAACTCAGTTAAGCCTTGTTCCAGCGGGGCGCAAACCGAAATGGCTCCCGGAATTTTAGCCGCCTGATCGGGATTGCCCGTCTCATCTACGCTGGCAACAAAAAGGACGGGCTTGGACGTAAGCAGGGCTAGATCTTCGATTTCATCAAGCTGCCCAAAGTCGCGGGCGGTATTCCCCGCGTCCAAATGCTCGCGAAGTTTTTTGCAGGACTCAAATTCCTTAATGATCTTTTTATCGCCGGTTTTGACCGAGGAAGTTAGCTTTTCAAGCTTGCGGTCCAGGGTTTGGATGTCAGAGAGGATCAATTCAAGGTTTATGGTATCGATATCTTTTAGCGGATCGACACGGCCTTCTACATGCACGATATTCGGGTCTGGGAAACAGCGGACCACGTGGACAATGGCATCCACTTCGCGGATGTGGGAAAGGAACTGATTGCCGAGCCCCTCCCCCTTGTGTGCGCCTTTGACCAGCCCGGCAATGTCGTAGAACTCGATGATTGTTGGAATGGCCTTGGCAGAGCCCATGATCTTTTGAATGTTGAGGAGCCGTTCATCGGGCACCGCAACTATGCCAACATTTTTGTCGATGGTACAAAATGGATAGTTGGAGACATTCACGCTGTTTTTTGTGAGCGCGTTAAAGAGCGTTGATTTGCCCACATTGGGAAGCCCGACGATGCCCAAGGAAAAGCTCATGATTTATTATAACATTAGTATCCAAGCAGATATAACATATAGGTTATATATCATGGATGGAAATATAGCTTTTGTGTTATATCAGCTCTGGGAAAACCGCCTTCTAATACCCCGCCCAGGCACGAAGGGGTATATGGAAACATTAAAGCACCCGATTGACATCTTTTTACGGTTTGCTATCATTACCTCAGCATCAAAGTAAGCTGGCCAGGAGACCTATTATGACA
>JAHJBW010000083.1 GCA_018813405.1 Candidatus Margulisiibacteriota bacterium
AGCTTCAGACAAAAAGACCAAAGAGCCTAAATTAAAAAAAGGCCCACATCTTGTCTTCCTGGGCCTGGGTAGTAATGTTGGGGACAAAGAGGAGTACATTGAACAGGCTATTTTCCTGCTCAATAAGACCAAAGGCATAGAGGCCATAAAACATTCCTCTAATTATGAGACCGAGCCCGAAGGTGGAGATGAAGACCAGCCTAATTTCATGAACGCGGCAGTATTGATCAAAACCATCCTTCCGCCAGACAAACTGCTCAAGACCATAAATGACATTGAGAACGCCCTGGGCAGGGAGCGCGAGACCGAATGGGGCCCGCGAACTATAGACATAGACATTCTTTTCTACGACGACCTTATCATGAGCACCGACGATCTACAGATCCCTCACCCACTGGCGCACGACCGCCTTTTTGTGCTAAAGCCAATGATAGAGATCAACCCCAATTTTGTTCATCCTGTGCTTGAAAAGACCATGCAGGACCTTTTGGACGAGAAAAAATCCGAAGAAGGAGAAACGTACGACGACGAACTCCCCGGCTTTAAGGAAATTAAAAGCGGGACCTACGACGACTACGAACGCTGGTGATAGAAACAAAGAACAGGGGCCAGACGCATAAGCTGGGCAAAAAGATCGGCGGGGCATTAAAGGATGGAGAGATAGTTGCCTTTTATGGTCCCCTGGGTGCAGGCAAGACGACCCTCATTCAGGGTATTGCCGAGGGTTTTGGAGTAAAAGACTACGTTACCTCTCCTACTTTTACGCTTATCAACGAATATCAGGGAAAGGCTTTCCCTTTATATCACATTGATCTTTACCGCCTGGAAGACATCAATGAGATAGACGACCTGGGCATTGATGAATATTTCCTGAAAGACGGCGTATGTCTTATAGAATGGGCGGAAAAGATGGAAGAGTCCCTGCCAAAAGATGTTATCAAGATAAAGATCAAATACATATCGGAGGACGAAAGACATATATGGCTTTCCTCGGAATTACAAGCGCGACTAAAGTAATATCGGTCGGCCTTTCAGAGAACGGGATAATACTGGCAGAGACCACGGTCGCCGACAAACAGGCCTTTACGGAAGACTTGATACTGCACATCGATCAGATTGTTGGGGCGCGTCCTGACGCGCCCATTCACGGCATCGCCGTGGTCCAGGGCCCGGGTTCCTACAGCGGCCTGAGAGGAGGCTTGTCAGTAGCCAAGACCCTGGCACAAACCATGGAACTGCCGCTCTTGGGAGTATCCGCGCTTGAGGCTCTGGCCAACAATCTGATCGATTGCGACAGCACCATTGCGGCCATGACCAACGCCCGCAGGAAAGAGTTCAATTTCGCCGTGTTCGCCGCAAGGGATAGAAAGATCAAGCGGTTGACCGAGGATTTTGTAATGGAGTCGCCTCAGATAATTGATAAATTATCAAAGATCAAAGGAAAGATAACTCTGGTCGGCGAGATCGTGGATATTTATGAGGAGCTTAAGACGGTAAATCCTGATACCAAGATCGTGGTAGCTGAGCCAGCCAATTGCTACCCGCGCGGCGGCATTGTGGGGGCCATGGGTGAAAGATTATTTAAAGAACACGGGATATCTGAAGATATCTTGAAGATGGTGCCAAAGTATTCCCACAAGCCGAACATAAGGGAATGGAAAGGCAGATAGGCAAAAGGCAACAAGGTGAAAACAGAAAAAGCAAAAAAAGATGATTTAAAATCCATTGTTGAGATAGAAAAGATTTCTTTTGATCATCCCTGGACAGAAGAGACGCTTGAAGAGAGCATAGACAAGACCTGGGCTGTTAAAATTGAAAATAAGATTGTTGCTTTTATCATTTACGAGCTGATCATCGACGAGATACATATCATTCACATGGCGGTGCATCCTGATTACAGGAGAAAAGGCATTGCCAAAAAGATGATCGAAAAGGCTTTGTCAGAGAAGGCAAAGGTTGCTTTTCTTGAAGTCCGCAAAGAGAATACCCCCGCTCAGAGGTTATACGAAAGTTTTGGCTTTAAAGAGATATCCCGCCGCAAGAAATACTACCCCGACGGCGCCGATGCATTGGTGATGCAGCTTGTGATAGAATAGATGCATGCGGCCAATACAAGAAATATTAGGTAAAAAGCTACTCATTATTGACGGAGCAATGGGCACTTTGCTTATGCAGGCCGGGGTGCGCCCTGAAGAGGGTTTTGACCTGCAAAACCTTACCAATCCTGACAAAGTACAAGCTGTACACCAGGCCTATGTGGACGCCGGCGCCAACATCATAGAAACTAACACCTTTGGCGCCAACCGTATCAAACTGGCAGATTACAACGCCTCTGATAAAGCAAAAGAGATAAATATTGCCGCCGTAAAGATCGCGAAACTTGCCGCTGGAGATAAAGCTTATGTTTGTGGATCGATCGGACCGCTTGGGAAACTGCTCCACCCCTATGGAGCGGTGAACTTTGATGAGGCATATGAGGCTTTTGCCGAACAGGCCAGGGCCCTTTCAGCCGGCGGCGCGGATATTTTATGCATAGAGACCATTTCAGACCTGCAAGAGATGAGGGCCGCCATCATCGCCGCCAAACAAAACACCAAATTACCGATAATCTCGTCCATGACCTATGACGAGAATCAAAGGACCGTCTATGGCACACCGCCAGAGGTCCATTCCGTGGTCGCACAGGCCCT
>JAHJBW010000084.1 GCA_018813405.1 Candidatus Margulisiibacteriota bacterium
CAAAAGAAGTTCCTGAGCTGGCAGTTTTGAGCCCGAATTCCTTTTGGATCTGGTTTATTTTGTGTTCCCAATCGTATCTCGCGGCAATATCCAGGGCGGTCATTGCCGATCTTACACCCGCAGGGGTGTTGCCCAGCGCGATATAAGTACGGGCTTTTTCTCTTTCTATGTCAATATGCACCTGGGGCCAGTCGATGTCTGCGGCTATTTCTTCAGCTTTATAAAGCAGGGCAAGGGCCTTTTTATGTTGGCCTTTGAGATTATTTAAGCCTGCCTCGATGGTGTGCTGGTTGGCAAAATTTGGCTTGAAGGATTTTGCTACCGACTTCAGTTCTTTTAGCGCCTCCTCCAGGGGCTTCAAATCGGGCTTTGAAGAAGCCCTGCACTGGATAAGCCTGCCGTAACACTTATTGACGAAAACCGTCCTTAACGCGTTTTCCAGCATTGATTTCGGAAGTTTTAGTTTGTAAAACACCTCAAGAATGTCATCAAATTGCGGGCCGATCTCTTCTTTTTCCACAAGGAACGGCAGGGAAAAGAAGACCCAAGCCGCGCGGGATAAAGCGGACGAAAAATCCCAGCCCATTTTCTTGATAACGTTATGGGCTTTATTGAAATTCTCCACAGCTTCTTCTGTTTTTCCTAAATAAAGATATGCCTGGCTGAGCGATAACCATGACATAATAAAACGGGTTTCAGCTGAAGATACCTGGGAAGTTTTTTGTTCGAGCGCTGCCGTATAGCTTTTTATCACGTCAAGCGCCTCATGGATAAGTCCGTTATTGAATAATTCCCAAAAAAACATGAAATGAAAACCATTGAAATCTTGTTCGTCAAGCCATCTAAGATGATTTTTATAACATTCTCGATACTTAATGATCGCTTCTCTTTCGTGCCCCAGGTAATACTCCAGGGTGCCAAAACCCGAGTTAATCCGATCGATCGCCTGCGGGTCCGCGATCCGATAAGCAACCGCGGCAGCTTTTTTTAGCATTTTGCGAGCCGCTTTTTCTTTGCGCATACCGGCCAGGACCAACGCTCCAAATGTGCCGTAGATATTGGCAGTGTTTCTTGAATCGCCAACTAAATGCGCTAGAAATAGCATTCTAAAATTGATCTGAAGCATTATGATGGGATTGAGGATGAAAAACTGAACACGGCTTAGCCAGTCCAATAATTTTAATTCTATTAGCCTTTCCTTGCTTTGGCTTCCTTTTGAACTGCCATACATCAAATTGAAACGGTCAAGAACACCCCATATTAAAAATAGCCATAGAGATGAAAAAATACTGAAAAAATTAGCCTCAGGGACCGGTTTGCCAACTGTTTTAAATCCGATCTTTAGTTCTTCCAGGGCTTCTTTGGTTCGAATATCTGACATGTTGATGGCGGCAAGATAAATCCTAATATCCACCTGGTCCAATTTGTCAGCAGTTAGACCAAGAGCAAAATTGAAATGCTTCAATGCTTCTTCCATTCTGCAAATTTGGAAGCATGCTATACCAAAGTTTTTCTTAAAGAGAAATTCCTGGGTGGAAGCATACTTGTCTGCTGTCTTGAAAAAAATGTAGGCATCGTTTGGGGTGTAATTTTCCAGGGCGAGAATTCCCGCCTTAAAATTAGTTTCGTAGACTCGCAGGGGATTATCTTCGCACAGGCCAAGGGAGTAATGCTTTGCCAGGGAATAGCAGTATTCCCGACCTTCCCCCCCAATGGCATCAAGCGCCCTGGCTATTTTTTGGTTGAGATCTTTAAATTCAGTTTCAGACAGTTCGCTCAAGAGCGCCTCATGCACGCGATCGTGGACAAAGCGGTATTTAGCCCCGATCCTTTCTATTATATGGCTTTTATAAGCTTCAACTATCGCGGAGTATATTTCTTCTATGTTTGTTTCGCAGAGCGTCTCAAGGTGTTCGACACCAAATTCCGCTCCAATAACAGCGCATTTGGTCAGTATTTTTTTTGCGGATGCGCCCAGATCAGATATGCGCCGCAGGACAAGCTCTATTATATCCGAGGGAAGGTGCAAGCTGTCCAGGCCGACGAGATCGATCTCCCATTTTCCCCAACAGGGCCTTAACAGGCCTGCGTCAAGCATTGACCGCAGATATTCGACCGCGGCAAAAGGGTTGCCCTCGGAGCGTATCATAATAGCTTCTACGAACTTATTGTCCAAACTTGTTGTTTGCAGATAAGCGCATAAAAGACCCTGGATCATTTCTTTGCTGAGATTTTCTATTATAATGCGGGAGGAAAGCCTGTCCCAGCAAAAAGATGAAAATTCTTCGATCTTCGGCTTGTTTTTGGCATCGCTCCTCCCTGCGGCCAAGATCAAAATAGGGAGATCCCTGGTACTGCTTATGAGCCTCTTAAAGACTTCACGGCTGTTTTCATCCATCCATTGTATGTCATCGGCAAAAATGATGAGGGTTTTATAAGATGAGGATAACCCTTGCAGGAAACAAACCAAACCGTCATATAAAAGATCCTGCGCGTTTTCTGCCGGAACTTCTTCTATACCTGCAAAAAGCCTTGAAAAGAG
>JAHJBW010000085.1 GCA_018813405.1 Candidatus Margulisiibacteriota bacterium
AGGTTTTCTCTCCTTTCGTGAACAATATCAGAGGTGTGAAAGCGTATAAGGTCCTTTCAAAAACCATGGTATAATTTTGCCTGGCAATGGGTATTGATTTCGCATATACTACTCATGAAGCCGATGATGTTAAATCAGGCATGTTGTTTAGAAGTGTTTTTGGTTTCAAAGACACGAACATTCATTTGCAATATGGTGATTTTGGCGGTGTATGGACTTTATTATGCGGCAGCAAGCAGGATATCTTGCCCGCGATAGAAAAATTTATACATGTTTAATAATGCCGATTTGTTAATGATCTATAACCTCTCAATGCTTGTTGTTTCTGTAACAAGCCTGCTATTTCTTCTGTTGACCTCCCAGGCCAGAGATAGATCTTTACAGCTAAGGCTGTCTTCTTCTTTGATATTTGTAACCATGACGGTCTGGAGTGTGGGAAGAGTGTTGGCGGTAAACGCTGACAATATTTCCTTTGCTCTTCTTTCAGTAAGATTTTCTTATTTAGGATCGGTGTGGATGGCTTTCATTTTTTTGTGGTTTGTTTACGTGTTTCTGAGAGAAAAGCCTAATTATCCTCTGCTTGCCATTGTTGGATTGAGCTCAATTCTGCTGGCACCGACAATTTTTACGGATTATTTTATATCCGGCATGTCGCCAATTTTATGTTTCAATTTTTATGAGTCCAGTTTCGGGGTCTGTTTTCAGCTATTCTCACTGGTTTATCTTTCCATGCTGCTTTTTGCCCATTTTCTTTTGCTTAAAAAATATCTTTCTTCTCAGGATAAAGCTATGAAAAGCAGGATACTCTGGTTGGCCGGCTCATCAGCCATTGGTTTTATTCCATCATTCACAACATTCCCGCTCGTTTATGGGATACCCGTATTCCCTTTTGGTGTTCCTCTAATGGCATTGTATCCATTTGCGCTATATGTGGCCATCTTCAAGCATAGGTTTCTAGATGTCAGACTATTGATAAATAAATTCTTAGCCTTGATATTAGCGATATCAACATTTATTTTGTTCTATTTGTTTATTGCGTTTCAATACATAAATTTCTTTTTATCATCGTTTTATGGGTTTCTGTTGTTGTGTTTAACTGTGGTTGTAATAGCCTTTTCGGGTTTATTTTTTAACAGGATCAGGATATTCTTTCAGAACACTGCTGACAGAGCCTTTATCCGCGGATGGTATGATTTTGAGGGTGCTGTTGCCGGGCTAAGCGAAAAGTTGTCCCCAGTAACACAGCGTGATGTGCTGTACCAGACAATCGGATCGTTCTTAAAAGACAAACTGGAAGTTGATAATATTGTTTTATTGCTTAAAGAAAAATTTCCTGAAAAGGATCCTTTCAGAATCTATCTATCTCAAGCTAACAGGCCTGCGGTCTCGCGCGGGGAAGTAAGAGATGTTTTAAAGAATTCGTCTTTTGATGCAGGACAATATTATTTGCCTATTTATTCGCCGGCAGGGATTGATGCCTTGTTTGTGCTCGGGGAAAAAGCTTCACAAGACAAATATACTAATACAGACCATAATCTGTTCGAATTTATCCAGAACCAGGCGGTCATTATCCTTGACCGTATTCGTCCGTATGAAGAATTAAGAAAAGACTTCGAAGCTAACCAGAAAAAACTCTACGACACTGAACGAATGCTGGCTCGTTCGGAAAAGATCGCCTCAATGGCCGGGCTTATTCAAGAATATAACCATGAGATAAAGACCCCCCTGGCGATCATCAAGGGAGAGATCGAGGATCTTCCGGAAAAACAGCGGGATCTGGACTATCTAAAGGAAAGCGCGAAGCTAATGATGAAACATGTTAACAGGATCGATGATATTGTCGAGAGCACTTTGCGCCTGAGCAAACCAAAAGAACGGAAAGAAGAAAAACTTTCGCTTAACGATATTATCGAAGAAGCATTGAAATTATTTCCGCCCGGCGGGGTTCATTTAGTAAAAGAACTTGGCGCAATACCACCGGTTATGGGCGACAGAGAAGATTTGCAAACAGTGTTTATCAATCTCATAAAAAACGCGGTTGAAGCTATGCCGGACGGGGGTGATTTAAGGATAACTACTTATGCGGATAAGAACAATGAAGGCCTACCTGTTGTATGTGCTGAGGTCTCTGATAGTGGCGCAGGTATTCCAGAGAAAAACATGGAAAAAATCTTTGAGCCGTTTTTCAGCACCCATGTTACCAAAGGCAGAGGGCTTGGACTTTCGATTACTTTTCGTATTATACGTGAACATCTGGGTAAGATTGATGTAAAGAATAAGCCCGGTAAGGGGGCGTGTTTTATTGTGCAGTTAAGAGCGATGCAACCCTGAGGATTTCCTTGCCTTTTTTACTTAGTTTCTTTCTTGCTTTTTTTCTTTTTTCAGTTCTTCCAGTTTCTTATACTTTTTTTCTCTGGTTTCATCAATCATATGCCCGATCTCTTCTTGAAACACTCTGTCGACAGTATCGATTAGTTCCTGCTTATTGAATGGTTTTTTCAGATAAGCGGCCGCCAATCCAACCGCGGGATGAGTTGTGACCATCCATTTTTCTTCGTCTTCATAGGCGGTTAATACTATAACTGGCATTAATTTAAACCATGCTTCATCGCGTCTTAATTTTCTAATAAACTGAAGGCCGTCCATTTCCGGCATTTTCAGATCAAGAATAATACACTTAATTTTGTTCTCTGCCAATCCCAGGAAGCGCTTGTTTTTGTCAAGTATTTCAAAAGCTTCCAGGCCATTGTGCGCGATGACCGTTTCATATCTTTCGGTTTCCCGTATGTTTTTTGCGATGAGGTTGGCCATATCCGGCTCGTCGTCAACCACCAAAATTAAAGGTTTAGTCATTTTTACCACTCTCCTCTGTAAATAGAATGTCCGGTCCATAGTTTATAAATCCACTTATTAAATTCTATAAATGCCCTGACAGGGCCGGTCACCGCTCCCCAGATCAGCAGAGGCGGATAGAAAATAATGCCAAAAACTATGATATTGGTAATCGTGTAGCCTATGACCCCCGGAGTTTTCTTTCTTCCTTCTTTGTAGGCTGTTTCAGCTTCCATTCTTTTCGTTTTATCATCAATACATCTCAAAGATGCTTCTTTATGCTTTTCAGCTTGCCATTTGCGATATTTTAGAGTAGCCCGCGCGTCCCGTCTGATCGCTGTTCTCACAAATTCATAACGGTCAACAGTTATGCCAATAATACCGATAATAACTCCGTAAACCAGGCACCAGGGAAGAACAATCGGCAGAGATATTAGATAAAAAATAACCAGGAAAGTCTTTCGCATAATTTCTTTAGCCATGTTTCACCTGCCCCGGATTGTGGCATATTTTGTAAAACACGTCAAATAGTTTCGGTTAGCCCGCTTTTTTCTTGAGCGTTTCCGCCAGATCGGTCTTTTCCCACGGAACGTCCAGGTCATCCCTGCCAAAGTGCCCGTAAGCGGCTACCTGTTTATAGAGAGGGCGTCTCAGGTCGAGCTCTTTAATGATAAGCCCCGGCCTCAGATCAAAACTTTCCTGCAACAACTCGGCTATCTTTTCATCATCGATCTTTCCCGTGCCGAAAGTGTCGACCAGCACGGAAAGCGGGCTGGCAACGCCGATAGCGTAAGCGATCTGGACCTCGCAATGGTCAGCCAGACCAGAGGCAACTATGTTCTTGGCCGCGTAGCGGGCCGCGTAACTGGCTGAGCGGTCAACTTTTGTTGGGTCTTTTCCCGAAAAGGCCCCGCCGCCGTGCCTGCCGTATCCGCCGTAGGTGTCAACAATGATCTTTCTGCCGGTTACCCCCGTGTCCCCCTGCGGTCCGCCAATAACGAACCTGCCGGTAGGGTTGACAAAGTATTTTGTCTTTTTATCTATCCACTGCTGGGGAACGATCGGCATAATTACCGCTTCAATGATCTCGGATTTTAACTTTTCATAATCCACGTCCGGCGCGTGCTGGGAAGAGATCAAAACGCTGTCTATCCTGGCTGGCTTATGATCAATATATTCAATGGTTATTTGCGATTTGCCGTCCGGTCTCAGATAAGGCAGTTCCCCTCCCTTTCTAACGTCAGCCAATCTTTTGGCAAGCTTGTGAGCGTAAGAAATGGGCGCGGGCATCAGCTCTTCGGTCTCGTTGCAGGCATAGCCGAACATAAGGCCCTGGTCGCCGGCCCCCAGGCCCTCCAGGTCCTCTTTCAATACCTCTCCGCCCCTTATCTCGAGCGCTTTATCAACCCCGCGCGCTATATCTTTTGACTGTTCTTTCAGGGACACCAGGACCCCGCAGTTCTCGTAGTCAAAGCCATATTTGGGGTTGGTATAGCCGATCTCCATGATGGTCTGCCTGACGATCTTTGGTATTTCGACATAGCATCCGGTAGTAACCTCTCCGGCCACTACCACAAGGCCGTTGGTGGCCAATGCTTCGACGGCAACCCTTGCCGGCGGGTCCTTTTCGATGATCGCATCGACAATAGCGTCGGATATCTGATCGCACATTTTATCGGGGTGACCTTCGGTAACTGATTCTGAGGTGAACAGAAAGCGTTTGGGTGACATTGTTTTCTCCTTCTCAATGACTACATGTCTCTACATCCCGGACATGTCTCCATATATTTTATTCAGTATACCAAAAAGTTGATGAATGGGTCAATAGATGCTAAAATTATCAAACAATGGGAAATCTGAGCGAACATTTCAATAACAAGGATTTTATTTGCAAGTGCCAGGCCTGTAAAGGCAAAGAATATAAGATACACCTGGGCCTGGTGGGAGCGCTGGAACAGCTTGGGGCGCATTTCAAAAGGAAGGTCGAAGTATTGTCCGGATTCTGGTGTGAAGAATACAACGAAGCCCTCAAAAAGGAACGCCGCAGTTATCATTGCCTGGGGAAAGCCGCCCATGTGCGGATCGCCGGTGTCCCCTTGAACGATATTTTTAACTTTATCGAACAGAATATGCCGGAAATTCACGGGTTGGGGCTTTATCCAAAAGAAGGCTTCATCCATGTTGATACCAGGCCAGTGGAAAAAAAGGACGCCTGGGTAAAAGAAGGTAATAATTATATCCATCTTACACCCGAAAAGCGCAAGCAATACGGCCTGGGATAAGGAAGTCCTGGCGTTTATTACCGAGATCTCTACAGAAAGGAATCTTTCCCCGCATACTGTCAAGAACTATGCTATCGATATTCGCAAGTTCCTGGGGTTTATTAAGGACAAGAACGTTGCGCCCGGCCAGGTAGACAGGGTCATCGCGAGGGAATATCTTTATTCGCTGGAAGGAGAGGGCTTTTCGCGAAGAAGCCTGGCCAGAAAGATATCCTCATTGCGGACCTTCTACCGCTTCTTGCGCAGAGAGGCAAAAATGGGGCAAAACCCCTTTGAACTGATCTCAACCCCAAAACTGCCCGGAAGACTGCCCAATTTCCTGACAGAAAAAGAGATCTCGGCCTTGCTCGATGTGTCATTAAGAGATCCCAGTCCAGCCGGCCTGAGGAACAGGGCCATCCTTGAACTTTTGTACGGGGCGGGAATGCGCGTTTCGGAATTGGTTGGACTCAATCTTTCCGACCTTGATCTTGATGGTGGGGAAGTAAGGGTCTTTGGCAAGGGATCGAAAGAAAGGATCACCCTGCTGGGCAGGTATGCCGCGGGAGCGCTCCAGGATTATCTTAAGAACGGCAGACCGCATTTGGCCGGTCGAAATAGCGGGCGCGCGCTTTTTCTCAACAGGTTTGGCACGCGCTTTACCGAACGAAGCGTTGAACGCCAGATCAGGGACCTGCCCAAAAAAGCCGGCGTTGCCAAGAACATTACCCCCCACACCCTCCGCCACACATTTGCCACCCATTTGCTGTCCAGGGGAGCAGATCTGCGCACTGTCCAGGAATTGCTGGGACATGCTTCTCTTTCCACCACGCAGATATATACGCATGTGACCAAAGAAAAGATGAAATCGGTTTACAACGAAGCTCATCCCCGTGCCAAGAGCAGGTTGCGCCACCCTTCATAAAGAGAGTATAATTTTGTAAATGAAAAAATTGCTCTTTTTCTTTTTGTTGATACTTTTTCTGAAGGTATTTGCGGGATCTTCTTATGCCTTTATGGAACCAGTATATGACAGGATCGCGGGCGAGACTATAAAAGGCCTGCAGCCCATCCTTAATGCTCCGCTCAAGATAGGCAAGACGGGCGGCTTTATTATTAACAAGGTCGTCTTCTACGATGTCAGGATCGGGCCTGATGTGAATGCCGACAGGATAGAGGTATATTATAACCTTGCCAGGCTCCCTTTCGTGAAAGGGGACTTCCTTAAAGCCATTACCAAGATCGTTCTGCATGGCGCGAGCATCAAGGTTGTCAAGAACGCGGACAATGAAATAAATCTTGTTAAGCTTATCAAGCTGGAAGACGGAGGGGACCAAAAGCCTGGAGATGTCCCGTTGGGCGCCATGATCCTTTTGGATAAATGCAGGGTTGATTATCTTGACGAAGCCGACGGCTTTTCTGTCCCGGTGGAAGACATCAATGGGAGCCTCGATCTCGGTCGGACCCCGCGTTATATTCTTGCTCTCGAAGGGACCGCGGGACTTTCCCATTTGAGCATAAAGGGCAGCGGAGACCTGAAAAAACAGTCTTATCGTCTTGATATTCAGGCGACAAAGCTGCCGGCAAAGATATGGGGCAATTATATTCTCCCCTTCCTAAAATTCGAAAGCGGGCTTGTTGACCTGGGCCTGTTCATAGACAATGACAAGATCAATCTCAGGGTTGATGGGGTTGCCAACGATATGCCCCTAAAGGTTGCTGGCAGGGTCTGGCCCGCGCTTGATCTGATTGTTGATATTGAGCGGGCGGACCTTTCGGAAATACAAAGACAGTTTCCAGCCCTTAAGGTGATTGATGTCAGTGGAAGAGGTGGGGCCAGGCTAACTATCAAAGGTCCCTACAGCAAGATAGCCCTTGCCGCTGATATTAATATTTCCGAGGGATCGTTGATGCGTCAGCCATTTAAAGGAAAGGCCGGACTGGACTTTGCTGGCGGACGCCTTAACATATCAAGGTCCAAGATGGAAATATTCAAAGGTATAGTTGAGGCGAACGGTTCCATTGATTTCGGGAATCACGGATCACCTTTGTTAAATGTTCAGGGAAAGCTCTCCAATGTTGACCTTGCGGCTATAAGCGGGAATTCTCCGGGGGTAGAAGGCAGGGGTAGTGGAAACGTCAAGATTGACGGGAGCCTTTCAAAATTCAAGGGGGAAGCAGACCTGTTTTTTATGTCCGCGAATCTGCTGGGACAGCCGGTCGACAGGGGGCGTGCTTCTTTTGCTTATGACCAGGGCGGCCTGGAAATTTCCGACTTGCTTTTAAGCTATGGCCAGACAGGCCTTCAGGCGTCCGGCAGTATTTCTTCAGATCGCCGCTGCGTGCTTTCCTCCAGGGCCAACGGCATAACACTGCGCGGCCAGGGGTTTGCGGGAGAGATGGAAACAAGGATAGACGATTTTAACGGTGATCTGGCCTTTTCAATAAATGACGAATTCCTCAGATCGCCCTTAAAGAACCTGTTCGCGTCGGGGAATTTTAAGCTTTCTTCGTCACGCATCGGTCAGCAGAGGATCGACAGCGCTTATGGCTCAATACTCATTGACAAAGGTGAGATCAATATAAGGGATGTAAATGTCATAGCAGGGGAATCTCGTCTCGTTGTTTCCGGGGCCACGGGTATAGGCGCTACGGACCTGAAGATATCAGGCAGGCATATGAGGTTTGAGGACCTTAAGATACTCAACCAGGTGCTGCCTCCAGCGGCCCAGGACCCGGAAGGCTCCCTTGACCTGGCGCTGTCGGTGAATGGCGAGATAAGCAGTGATGATCCGCTCAATTCTTTCGAGTCGTTCTTAAGATTGAACGTGGAAGGATCTCTTGCCGCGACGACAGCTGATATTGCCGATGTTGAGATCGAGAACGCGTCCACTTCCATTGTGTGGAAAAACAGAGACCTTACATTGGCTGACATAATATTTAAAAGTGAAGGATCAAACATAAAGGGCGGTTTTATATTGTTAAATAACGGCCAGCTGGATTGTTTTGCTTCAGGACAGATCGATCTTTGGGATATGCGGCCCCTATTCTCTTCCACTGGAAATGTCCAGGGAAAAGGAAACATTGACTTAAATATCTCTGGCTTCAAGGACGACCCTAAAATTGTCACTGCTTTTGATCTTGAACGGTTCATGTTCAACGATGTCCATATTGACGCGGTAAAAGGTAATTTGACCTATCAGGACGGCGAACTCGCGTTTTCTCCACTTTTGATCGATCAGGTGAAAGACTCTTATTCGCTTTCAGGAAACGTTCAGTTTGCCAAAGATGTCGCAAAATCTGACGTAAACCTAAAGCTTGAGATCAAGAAAGGCAACCTGAAGACCGCGGCGAACCTGGTGCTTGCTGTTGGCAGTGAGGTTGGCCAGAGGACCCAGCCTGTGGAGGCCGCCAGGGTGTTTAATGGCCAGCCTGTTCTTTTGGACATTTTTGGATATTTTTACGGCCATCGCCCGGTCAATTTGTATTATACCAACGGCAAAGAAGGCGGGCTCTTAAAGATCTATGGCGAGGATGTGGAGGAAGTAAGGAAGCTGAAGCAGGCGTCTGTACCTCAAATAGTGGAGGACAGCGGCGGTGAACTTTCGGGAAGCGCTGTCATCAGGGGCAAGCTTGGCGACCTAAAGGGGAACATATTGTTGAAGGTGAGCCAGGGCTACTATAAAAAATACAAATTTGACAGCCTGAACGCAGGAGGCCGGCTGGAAAGCGGCCAGCTTATTTTTGACAATCTTGAACTACGCAAGAGCAGAGGGTATATTTCTGCCTCAGGCAATATTGATCTTTCGGGGGATAACCACATTAACCTGATCGCCAGAGGCATGCCGGTCGATATACTTGAAGTTCTTTTCGAGAACAAGAGATACTCGGGATCTTTTGATCTTGACGGCAAGATCCTCGGGTCCTTAAAATCCCCCAGGGCTGAAATATCTTTCAAAACAGGTCCAGTTTCGATCGCCGGGGTCGACTACAGCGGAATAGATGCAAAAACGGTATTTGACGGAAAAAAGATCGGCATTGAAGGCCTGAATATCTACAACGGAAAAGAAATTTCTACCCTCAAGGGCGCTATTGCCAGCGATTTTAGCACTATCAATCTTCGCGCTTCGCTGGAAGGGCAGAGCCTGGGATTGGTTAATTTACTCACTGACGAGATCTTCTGGAAAGAAGGCAAGGTGCGGGGCTTGATAAACATAGAAAAGGAGGGCGAGTTGAAGGTCCGGGGTTATCTGAAGGTGAAGGACGGAAAGGTCTTTGTGAAACAGATAAAAACAGATGTAGAGCAAATAACCGTCCTGGCGGATGCGAATGGCGAGCAGGTAAATGTCACCCAAATAGCGGGATTGTGGTATAACAATGACGCCAGGAGCATCTACAATATCTTTTCCATCGGTGGTATATATGATCTGCCCGCGCAAAGTGTTTTCTTCGCGCTCAGGGACACGGACCTGGATCTAAATATCCCTCAAATGTATTCCGGTGATTTGAAGCTAAGGTCTTTTACTCTTTCAGGTCAGACCAGCAACCTTGTTTTGCGTGGAGAGGTAACCGCTTCCGACGGTTCATTTTTCCTCCCCCGCGGCGGCGAAGGGTCTTCGGGAGGGAAGCCAAAAGATTCTCCTCTGTCACTCGACTTAACCATTAACCTGGGCAAGAGCATGTACCTTGAGGCTGGCAATATTGGTACCATTGACCTTACCAATCTCTTTATCGATCTTGAAATGCTGGGAAGCGGCCTCCGGCTTACCGGCAAGGCCAACAGGCCCGACATGGCGGGAAAAGTATTTATGGAAAAAGGCAGTATCAAGATATTTGATCGTGAATTTGTGCTGCTTTCGTCAGACGACCAAAAGAAATATTATCAGTATGAAGGCATTGAGACCAATTTCGCCCAATTTGGCGGAAGGGGCCTGTTTCCCGCCCTGAACCTGATAGGAGTCGTGCAGGTGGCGGCCCCCGCCAGCCTGAAAGAGGCCAATGTCAAAGATGTCAATGTTGTGGTCAGAGTGCGGGGTATTCCTTTCGCGCCAAAGGAGGAAGCGGTAAACCTTAAATTTGATGCTTTTTATCTTAACCCTGCCACCAGGCAGATGGAAAGCTTGTCCATGTCGGACGATGAGATCAAATATCTTCTTCTGCCAGATTTCGTGAAATCACTGGCTGGAGCAAACGATAAGCAAGTTGATCCGAATATCGTGGTGGCCGACTATGTCAACAGCCAGCTGCAAACCATGGTTTTCCGGCAGTTGGAAAGAAAGCTTGAAAAGGCGCTCGGGCTGGAGTCTCTTACTCTCAGGTACAATTTTGGAAGCGACCTGCAAAAGGCTATCGCGGGTTATGAGGCCGAAGGCGTTTCTCAACCTCGTTTGACGGTGGGTTTTGTGAAAGGCTTCTTTGACAAACTATATATAGGTGTGAGATACTCGGAGGGGTTTCCAGAGGCGGCGGGCGAGCCAAGGGCCGAGATCACCAGCTTTAATTACGAGATTAGCTACAAGCTGGACCCAGTCTGGTCTGTTGTTTATTTCAGAGAACCAGTGCCGGTGGCCGGTGAGGAAATCGGGAATTATAAACTCACCTTGCAGGCCGGTTTTTCATTTAGATGAGGTGGAAAATATGAAAAGAAAAGCGTTTCTGTCATTCATCTTCGTTCTTTTGTTTTTTTCGGGTATTGTTTTAGCTCAGGGGGCCGCTGTCAAGGGCATAGAAATTCGCGGCAACAACATTATTCATCAAAAGGTTATTCTGGCGCCTCTTGCTACCAAGGTGGGCGAACCGCTTGATGAAGCGACAGTGACAAGCGATATAAAGACCATCTATGCGCTGGGGTATTTTAAAAATGTCGAAGCCAGTTTTGAAGCCCGGGACGGCGGTTACAAAGTGGTCTATATTGTGCAGGAAAATCCAGTCATTAATACCGTTCAGATCCAGGGCAACACTGTCTATTCAAATGAAAAGTTATCTTCCAGGGTCTCTTTTAAACCCGGCAATGTTCTTGATTATTCAAAGGTCAGAGAGGATATATCGAGCATAAAGGACCTGTATCAGAAGGATGGATATATCATGGGCAGGGTGGTGGATGTCAACATGAACCCCGAAAAGGGAGAGATGACCTTCATAATAAGGGAAGGGATGGTGGAGGCTGTAACCCTGGAGGGCAACTCGGTTACGCTCGACCATGTGATCTTGAGGGAAATGGACACCAGGGGCGGAACGATCTTCAATGAAAAAGTGCTGGCCAAGGACCTTCGCAGAATATTCAATCTGGGGTTTTTTTCCAGTGTCAATCCGATCTTTTTGCCGGGGACCGAACCCGACAAAGTAATCATTGTTCTGCAGGTGGAAGAGGCGCGTACTAACACCATAAATTTTGGCGGCGGCTACGGGGAGCGTGAGGGATGGTTTGGTTTTGCCGACCTTTCTGTGAACAACCTTATGGGGACAGGCCAGAGCGTTCTGCTAAGGGGACAGGCGGGCCAGCAGATATCGACCTACCAGTTCAAATATTATAATCCATGGTTCATGCCGGATAAGTTGGGGGACAGGACCTCTTATACCTTCAGATTATGGAATACCATGGGGACCGATGTTTATTTGACCCAGCAGGATGAGTGGCATGTGGGCTGGGATATGGCATTGGGGAAACAGCTTCATGAAGAATGGAGCGTTTCCTATTCGATTGGATCGGAAAGCGTTTCTCCGCGCGAAGGCGCTACTTTTGAAGCCTATATCTCAGATTGGATCGGGGTTTCCCTGTCATACGATACCCGCGATTACTGGATGAATCCGAGCAAAGGGGTGTATCATACCCTTTCGCTTAAAGAGGGATGGAAATTTGCCGATCTTGCCACCGCATACACCAAAGTCGGAGCGGACTTTAACTTTTTTGTCCCGCTTGCTCCCAACCAGGTCTTTGCCAACCACTGGGGTTTTGGGGTGGGTTTTGGCGACGTGCCGCTGGGCGAGGAATATTGGGCTGGCGGACCGAACACTGTCAGGGGCTACGGCCTGAACGAAATTCACCGCGGTACCAAGAAGGTCCTGGCTAATTTTGAATATCGCTATACCTTTAATGATACCTTCCAGGGAGTATTCTTTTTCGATTGGGGGAATGCCTGGACATTGGGGGCGCCTGTTCCAGGAGACTTCCTGACCGGCTGGGGGCCCGGTGTGAGGCTCAATACGCCGCTTGGTCCCATCCGGCTGGACTATGGCATACCGTCTGGGGCCGCTTTTGGCAAGGGGATACTGCATTTCACGATCGGACAAGCTTTTTAACTCATAACTTATAATAAATGAGGGAAGAACAATTATTTGACAGATACCTGAATGAACTGATCGAATGGAACAAAAAGTTCAACCTCACGTCGATCACGGACCCTGACGAAATTAAAATAAAGCATTTTGAAGATTCTTTGACAGTCCTTCAAGCCGTCGACCTGACCAACCAAAAAGTTGTAGACATAGGTGCGGGAGCTGGATTCCCTGGAATCCCTCTAAAAATCGTCAGGCCCGAGATCGATCTGCTTCTGGTAGAGGCCACCCGCAAGAAAGTCAATTTTCTGGAACACCTTATCAAGGTCCTTGGCTTAAAAAAGGCCAGGGCGGTCTGGGGCCGCGCGGAAGACCTTTCAAGATCCAAAGAATATGCCGGACAATTTGATGCGGCTGTTGCTCGCGCAGTGGCCAAATTGGATGTGCTGGCGGCATACTGCCTGCCCTTTATAAGACCCGGGGGCATCTTTGTTGCCATGAAAGGCCCGGATGTGGAAGCCGAGGTCAAAGTGGCTGATAAGGCTGTCAGGATGTTGGGAGGGAGCCTGGAAAAGGTGGTGTCCCTGACACTAAAAGAGGGCGAGATCAAGAGGACCCTTGTGCTTATCCGTAAGACATCCTGAATCCCTTCCAGATATTAGCCTTTGCATGGCTTGGCCAAAAAGAAGCCATTGTGATATAATTTAACCCCATGGGTCTAATTATCTCAATGGTAAACCAAAAGGGTGGGGTGGGTAAGACCACTACCACCGTCAATCTTGCCGCCTATGTGGCGACAGCCGGCAAAAAGGTGCTGTTGATCGATATAGATCCCCAGGGCAATGCCAGTGTCGGGTTTGGCATCGACAGGGAAAAGATAGAAGGGTGTATCTACAATCTTCTCATTGATAATGCTCCAGTTGCGGACCTGCTTCAAAAGAGCAGTATCAGTAACCTGGACATCCTTCCGGCCACGTCCCGACTGGCTGGCGCTGAAGTTGAACTGGTGTCTCAGCCGGACAGGGAGAACCGCCTCAAGAACGCGCTCATGGAGGTCAAAGAAAACTATGATTTTGTCTTCATCGATTGCCCTCCCTCGCTGAATCTACTAACGGTGAACGCCCTGACGGCATCTGACGAGGTCATAATCCCAATCCAGTGCGAGTA
>JAHJBW010000086.1 GCA_018813405.1 Candidatus Margulisiibacteriota bacterium
ATAGGAAGTGATCAAATTAGCGCCGCTGTGAAGCGTTAAAGCATAGTTTTCTCCTTGAAAATATTCTTTAATATCGTTAAGGGGGTTTTTTTCTGAAGAATAGTACGAATATACCTGGTTAAATTCAAATTGGTATTTCAAAACCCAAGCTTCTATCAGCTTATCTGGATTAGTTAAAAGGGTGTAGCTATTGGGCCCTGTTTTGACCCTTTCGGCATATCCCTTTTTCTCCAAAGCCTCTAATACTTCTTGGGCCAACCCGATACTGACCCCTTCTCCATCAGTGAAATCCCTGACCACACATTTCTCATCTGGTGAAGCGAGCATTTTGCGCAGTATTAATGATGCTTTGTCGGCAAACATGTTTATGTTTCTCATTTTTAATCTCCTTTTTGGGGAATGTTCACTTTTTGCCAATGTTCAAAATATATTGAACATTATATTTTGATTGAACATTGTTGTCAAGGACTCAAATGGAGGAAGTTGGTTGACAAGATTAGCGGGGGGGGGGTAGAATTCAAATCACAAGTAAGAAGTAGGCACTAGGAACTAGGAACTAAGAACTAAGAACTAAGAACTAAGAAGTAGGAAGAGGGATAGAAGTTAAGTGATGTTGATCGAGGTTGCAAAAAAGCAACATCCTTTAACATCGGTCAACATCTCTTAATATTTCGCAAAGAAAGGAGGTGAGATCTATTGAAGAAATATGGCATAGCAGTTATGTGTGCTGGTTTGTTGCTGGGTCTTATTATGCCGGCGTCAGCATGGATATCCGATACAGGGGGTAAAATCACCTCTTTTGGAGGCGAAACGATTCCAGCTGGGCAATCATATGTTACTGTGCACGACCCTGCGATGATGGGAATGGGAGCCTCTGTGGAAACAGTGTTTTTGACAAACGTAAGCGCAGATGCAAGTAATGTTTATGCGGGAGCACAACCTATTTTTCTGGCAAGAATTGATAGGAATAATAGACAATTTACGGTCAGAAGAGCAGGATCAACAGAAAACGCTTTAACCTTCCGTTACATTATTGTTGATGTGACAAGTTTTAATCCATAAAAAAGGGAGCTTCGGCTCCCTTTTTCTTTTCTAACTCTCGATCCCTAAAACTTCCATTCCACTCCAAAGTCATAATTGAAGGGAACAGAAACGGTCGATCCAAACGAAGTGCCGATGCCCCCATAGACATCAAAATTCTTGGTGGGCGAGAACAGTACGCCCGCATTTATCGGGACAACTATGTATGAACTGACATTGGACGACAACACGCTGATGCCGCTGCTAATATAAGGAGAAAAGATGTCCCAGTCGTTGGAAGCTATAAACTGAAGCGCAGCAGAAGCGACCCCCACATTGTTTGAGAGGGTGTAGGTCATTAAAGGGATGTTTATGGCAAGATCAAATCCACTGTCAGCCTTTTTCATAAGCTGGCGTTTATATGAGACATAAATATCGTAAGTTTCAAACAGTACTCCCATGTCCGCCAACCCCATTTTTACCTCGCTTTGGTCTGAAATACCCCTGGTATAGATGAGTGGCCAGAGCGCGGAAGTGCCGTTGAGCGACATTATGCTTACATCAAGCGCGTTCTTTCCGGCTCCCAGGGTCTTGCCGGTTGGCGTGGCCAGGACGGGAAGGGTAAGGACCAGGCACAGTATTGAAGCGATAATTATTCTCATTTTATTTCTCCCTTTCATTGGTAAAAATTAGTATAGATTAAAAGTATATTATTTTCAACAGCATCCTTCCTGCTATATATCATGGGGATTTTCGGGAAATTTCACTTTGAGACCTAATATTCATTGACAGATCAGCCGGGGGGGGTAGAATCCACGTTATGAGTAAGGTGTTTGGCGTGGGGCGAAACGGAGTGCGGCACGCGATCCGCGGCACGTTTCGCAAAACGCCAACGCATAACGCAATACTCTTCAGAAAGGAGGTGAAACGAAATGAAAAAATTTCTTATCGCGCTCTTTTGCGCGGCGGTGGTAGTGGGAATGCTAGCGCCGGCGATGGCTCAAGAGTCGCAATTTTCAGTTTGGGGTCAGGCTAGAGTTGTTGGTGGTGGTTCTGGAACGATTTTTTATCCGGATCAACAGATCACTATTACTGATCCAGTTCTGGAACATGCCTTAGCGAATACAACTGTAATTTTGGGCTTTCCATTTGGATCAAGCGCAGTGGCGATTCCGTGTTATATAAAGTCAGCTGATATGACAACAGGAAGGTTTGTGGTTGCGCCTACTAAGCCATTGCCAGCTTCCATAACGCTGCCAAATGGTACAACTATTCCCGGATTTACGCAATTTAATTATGTTGTTGTAACTCAATAGTAGCATTAAAGAAAAGGGAACTACGCTATTGAATATTCACATTCCTAAGCGAGTTCCCTTTTTCTTTTTATAACTCTAGCTCCCGAGGATTTTAATTAGATGGAGCGGTGTGTTATTTAGAAGCCAAATACCCCATAACCCTGTACGCCAGTTTGGCGATGGTAAAGTCCGGGGCGGTCAGGCCTTTAATAGGGCAAAGCTCCACAAGATCAACGCCTACGACGGTCTTGAGCTTGCAGACCTCTCTCAAAATATCCAGAACTTCGTACCAGAACAACCCTCCCGGCTCAGGCGTGCCTGTAGAAAGCATTACCGCCGGGTCGAAAACATCGACATCGATGGTAATGTAAACCTGGTCTGACAGCTGTGAGACTATCTTTTCAACCACGTCCACATGGTCGGCGAAATGCATCTTTTCAAGCTGGCCGCTTTTGCGCGCGAAATCATACTCTTCCTGCGAAAGACTGCGCAGGCCGGCCTGGACCGCCGGGCAGACCTCCAGTATCCTGCGCATGACCGAGCCGTGGAAGTCCTTGTTGCCTTTGTAGGAGTCCCTTAGGTCGGCGTGCGCGTCAAGCTGAAGCACCGACAGGCGAGGGTTGCGGGCCCTGGCCGCCTTTACCGCCTCAACGCTCAGTGAATGCTCGCCGCCCAGTATCACAGGTGTCTTTTTGTCCTTTATGACCTTGAGCGTCTTCGCGCACAGCGCCTTTTTTGTGACCGGCTTTTCCATGCAAATGCCGGCCTTTTTGTCGGTCTCCATCTTTAGCTCTTCGTCAAAACTTTCCAGGTATTGCCAGGCCTTTAGTATGGCGGCGGGGCCGTTCTTTGTGCCTTTGCCGTATGAAGTGGTGGCTTCGTGCGGGCAGGGGATCACGACAAAACGCGAATTTGAGTATTTGCTCTGTTTCATAAATGGGTAAGGACCCTGTCTTTTTCTTCCAGCTTAAGGTTGCCGGCCAGCTTTATCTGGTGAGGGAATTCCGCGCCCTGGCAGGTCAGCTCCAGCTTGTGGTCGCCGGCCTCAAAGGCCTTTAGTATCTGGCCGACCAGCAGGGTAGAGTCGAAAGCGTTATAGGAAAAAACATCAACGAAGGCCTTTCCTTTTGATGGGAAGGTGTGGATGACCATATGCCCTTCTTCTATCAGTACCACGCCGGAAAGCCCGTTGTTGTCGAAAACGTACGGAGGGCGGAGCGTGCCGATCTCCAGCTGTTTGGGAAGGTCTTTGAGCAGGTTGAGGATAAGGGTGCCGTCCTCAAGTTTTTCTCTTGAGCATTTATAGCATTCCAGCACCACGTGCGAGCCGGACCGGTAACTTATCTTATCTTTTGCTCTCATTTATTGATTAGTGCTATAATTATAGCAAATGTACAAGGATCTTCCAAATAAAGAAGGATACTACGGAAAATACGGAGGCCGCTTTGTTCCCGAGACCCTTATGCCCGCCCTTGAGGAATTGACCGAAGCTTATCTGACCGCACGCGCCGACAAAAAATTCACCGACGAATTAGAGTATTATCTTGAAAGCTTTGTGGGCAGGCCGACCCCGCTCTTTTACGCGCAAAGGTTGAGCGAGCATCTGGCCGGACCCAAGATATACCTGAAGCGCGAGGACCTGTGCCACACCGGCGCGCACAAGATCAATAACACTGTAGGCCAGGTACTGCTGGCGCGCCGCATGGGCAAGACACGCGTCATAGCCGAGACCGGAGCCGGCCAGCACGGGGTGGCCACGGCCACGGCCTGCGCGCTGTTCGGCATTAAATGCCAGGTCTACATGGGCGAAGAAGATATCCGCAGGCAAAGCCTTAATGTGTACCGCATGAAGCTTTTGGGCGCGGAAGTGGTGCCGGTCAAAAGCGGCTCACGAACCCTTAAAGATGCCACCAACGAAGCCCTGCGCGACTGGATGGCTTCGGTCGGCGATACTTTCTATTGTCTTGGCTCGTGTGTCGGGCCGCATCCGTATCCTATGATGGTCAGGGACTTTCAGGCGGTCATTGGCCGCGAGGCCAAAGGCCAGATATTTAGCGCCGAAGAAAAACTGCCCGACTGCCTGGCGGCCTGTGTGGGCGGCGGGTCCAATTCGATCGGTCTTTTTCATCCGTTCCTTGACGATCCCGAAGTGAAAATGGTGGGGGTCGAGGCCAAAGGCTGTGCCACGCTGGTGGGCGGCGATCCCGGCGTTCTGCACGGGTCGTTCAGCCATCTTTTGCAAAGCAAAACAGGGCAGGTACTGCCCACGCATTCCATCTCGGCCGGGCTCGACTACCCGGG
>JAHJBW010000087.1 GCA_018813405.1 Candidatus Margulisiibacteriota bacterium
AAGGAGGTGAAACAATATGGTTAATATGGCAAACGCTGTAGACTTCGCTGAAAAGATAGACGAACGTATCAACGAAGCTATGAACAACTACTTTGAAGTGTCAGCTAACGACGGCGCGTCAGATGTTGATGCCGGAGATCTTTCTTCTGGCGACTTAGAGCTTAATGGCACAAGCATTAAGGAGCTTAGCATCGAGCACGGTATTTCTGCGGACGAGTTGACCGCTGAAGTTAATAGCGCTTCAGGTGGTGAAGGTTCATACACGGTTGTTGGTGGTGAAGTTGTGAACATGGGTTCTGTTAAAGGAACTTTGATCCTTGGCAACGCCAACCAGATGACCGATACTCTCAACCAGACTCTGGCTAACTCTCTGGAAGAGGACAAATCGACCCGGACCACAGTCGCAAGGGCTGCAAAGCCAGTCTAAACAACCAAATAAGGGGCCTTGTGCAAACGAGGCCTTCTTATTATCCCTCTAGAGATAGGGTGATAATGAGAAAATCAAAGACTCGGCAAGACCGAGCAGGGAGATAAAATGGTAAGTTCAGCACAAATATACATTCCGCCGGTACAGGTCCAATCCTCAATAGGGTCGTCATCCGATCCCAAGAGCATTGTCAACTTTTTTGATGTCATGAAGAACAGCATGATGATGGAATATGCCGACCCGGATGGCACCATTTCCTACCGCGGTGTCGAGGTTTCCGGCGAGGACAAATACGGCGTGCTCGGCACACTGGTTTTTAACCAGATGCTTAACGACACTTCATATATCATCGAAAGCGTCATCAACGCCGAACAGATCATGGTTGATCTTTCTAAAGAAGCCGGAAGAATGCTGGGTGGATAAGGAGTAAGTTATGGCATCCTTTGGCTACGCTAAATATGGTCTCCATAAGCCTCGCATGCCGGTGGTCTTTACCGCGCCGGACGATACAAAAATATACCTCCATTCGGGGGAAAGCAGGGCTTCCTTTGATAGATTGGTCAGTCTGCAAAGCTTTCTCAACGAAATGATGAAGTTCTTCCCCAACTTTGACCAGGACGGCTACATGAACGGCACCACCAACGACACCAAAGCCGCGGGCGATGACGGTATAGGCAGTTGGGAAGACCCCAATCTTATTGGTACGGAATTCAGGGACCGGCTGGGCGGCTCTTACGAAGACAGGTATGGAGACTTTCACAACGTTTCATATGGCTATGGCGACAGACCATGGGGTTCCACCGAAGGCGGCATAGCCGAGAACCTTGATTTTTCTCCCGAAGCCGGCGACTTCTGGCATTTTGAGGATATTGCTCCCACCGAAGGGAGCGGGGGGCCGATCGATGTAAATGAGTACATGAACCTGCTTTATTCTGCCGCGGATTTTGACACGCCCCAGCTGGCGCAGATCAACGACAGCGAGTGGGCGGCCGCGCAGAATTACCTTAACGGGTTTGATGGAATGAGCTATTATCAGATAGTTATGGATAACGCTGATTCCATCAGCTTTACAGACACCAACGGTGACGGAAAATTTACGCTTGGTGTGGACGAGTACAATGCCGATGGGGTTGGCGCTTACAAGGGCGGCAGTGCCACGGATGCCTACTACCTTATGCTGGCCATGCTCGAATCGCGCAGACGCGTTTTCTATGCCATGAGCGAGATATTCGGGTCCCCGTATCTTATAGCCAATGACGACTCTCACGGGATAATCGACGAATTTGACAGCTTTATGGATCACGAGATCGGCGGGGCCGACAGCCACAACAAGCGGCTTTTCTACATGTATTTTGCCATGCAGCACCACTTCCGCTGGGCCATGGCGCCGCTCTCCAGTATTTATACTGAAGGGGACAATCTCAATCCCTTTACTGCCAGGGACGTTGCGGGCTTTACGGAGTTCAGGGAATGGATGGAAACAAGCCTGGCAGACTATGAGGATAATCTCTATAGTTCCAATGCCTCTGATGAAGAGGTAGCCCGCTACGAGGCATTAAGGGACGAATTCAATTTTACCACTGCTCAACCTTATGGCAGGGATGACGACCTGGATGCTGACGCCGCAAACTACATAGGTTGGGATAGATATTGCAGATTCTATAGTGCGAACAACCATCCAGAGGGCAGTGTTTGGCTACCACCTGATGAATATCCTGTTGGTTACAATATGGATGCTCGAAGGGGAGGAGAAGGACGAGAAGGGCATTGTGATTATGCTGTTAAACAGATCATTGGAGTTTCGGAAGGGGCCTTAAAAGGTCTTTCCAGGCACAACGATATTAATCTTTACCATGACAACTGGGCGGCCCACGCCGTTGGCACCTTCTTTGGCTATGAGGACAAAGATATAAACGCGGCCACTACCGCGCTTGCTCTTACTTTCTGGGATTCGGACAGGTACAAGAAGGAAAACACCGAATTCAGGAGCGATCTCAGGAAAGCAGTTGATGAGGAATATTTTGATCAAGTGGACGAAGCGCAGGCCAACAGGGCCCAGGACTTGAAACGGGCTCAGGACAAGCAAGCGGCTGAGAAGCGCAGGGTACAGCTCAAACAGCGCCTGGACGAAAGCGAAGCCGCCAGGAAAAGGGCCAAAGCCCGCATGGTGGCCAGTATGTTCAAATCACGCGAATCCAAGCGTAAAAGATAAGGCTTGATCCCGCCAAAAATTCCACCTCTTTCATGCAAGTTTACCCACCCTTATCCCGATGTAATATTTGAGGGGTAGTGTAACTATGAGCGACTTTAATATAGCAGGCCAGATGTCTCGTGAGACCCTGCACGGCCTGTCAAAACTTAACACTCTAAAACAACAGCGGGCCGCTGAGGAATTGCTCAAAGACCAGCCAACCCAGCAAAGCCAAACTACCGGACTTGAATGGCAGGCCGTCGCTTCGCAAAATCCAAATGACAAGGTCCAAAACCCAAACAAAAAAGAAGATATTAAACTTGTAACCCCTCAGATAGAAGACCTGGCTACAATTTCCAGCACCGTCAGATTAAGCGATGATACACTCACCCTCAACCGCGTTGGGACTTTTGCCGCGGACAGGCTCAGCTTTGATGTCCAGGCAAAGCTCAGGGAATTCAAAGATCTCTATGCCCAGAGCCGCAGTCACAACCTGCTCTATGAGAGATTTATCACCCAGTGCAAACTGGCCGCCCTTCAAACTGTGCTTGGCATTATCGGAGTTGAACCCCGCATGCTCATAGAGATGCAAGCTGAGGTCAAAGCCGAAGCCCTGGCCAGGATAGACGAAAGCCTTCAAAAGGATTATGCCGAAGCCCTGGCTTTGATGACCATTGTAGGATAATAAAATGGCAAGAAAAAAGAACAAAGGAAAATTCAAGGTACTCGAAGAAATAAAGAACCAGCTTATTTTGCAGGCCGAGCGCTGGGGCAAAAAAGATCATTATACCCCTCTCAGATTGCAAGAGATGGAACTGGCCGCCTGCCGTAAGATAAAGGGGGACTTCCTTGCCGAGAAAGCCAATCTTGAGTACGAAATGCAAATGCTGGGCACCGACAAAAAAGAAGTGCTCATCAAAATAGAAAAACTTAATATGTACATTTCCAAGTCCGATTTTGTGATCGAACAGTATCAGCGCAAGATCGAAAGGATGCTGGAAAAGCTTTGCGGTGACAAAAAAGAGGTCGACAGGGCTTTGAAGCGCGTTCGGGAATCTCACAAGGTTTCCGTAATGG
>JAHJBW010000088.1 GCA_018813405.1 Candidatus Margulisiibacteriota bacterium
CCTGAAATTTTCCAAACATACTCCAGAAATATACCTGTGACTGACTGTCTATAGAAAGAAAGGAATCCTTACATGTTGAGAGTATGTAGTACTAAAGTCTAATAAATTCTGCAAGATACTTGGCATACTGTGAAAGCTTGCCAAGGTCTTCATGCAGGTGTTTATAAACAAGATTCCTATCAATTTTCGTGTAGCCGTGAACCAGGATGTTCCTGAATCCCGCCATTCCTTCAAGCTTTTTGCCAAAACTTTTTGGGATCACCTTATTTTCAACCAAAACATTTAAGATGTCTTTATAATCGCTTGGAATCCTGTATCCATAAGAGCTGATTATTTGTTCCCCCAAGCTTAAAGCGCACTCAATTGATAATTGCAAATACCTTTCTACCAAACCGTAAACATACCATTTATCCAGGACATCTTTCTTGCTGTATTTTTTTAGCTTACTTAAATATCCCAAGTAAGTTTTGTATTCGTCTAAATGCCTGGCAAAGGTGTTCCTATTAAGCATTTATTCCTTCTTTTGCGACTTCATTTATAAGAGAGTTAGAAAATTTGCTTTGGATATGTTCCCAGTCGAAATAAAGTGAAAGGGTACTAAACAGGAACATTGCAGTTTTGGCAGGGTTGGTGTTATAAAGGCATTTTCTATTTTTTATTACTTCGTATTTAAGGAGAAGCGGTGCGTCATTTAAAATAACAACATCAACACAATCATTTTTTAATCCATGAACCAGGTCTACAGTTAATTTTAGCTTAATATCAGAATATTTTGGCTGAGGAATATTTTCTTTTAAAAGGACCCCAAAATCATAATCGCTTAAAGTTCCAGCTTTATCATTTGCCCTTGAGCCAAATAAATAAACTGCTTGAATTGGGTACTTTTTGAATAAATGACGAATCTTTTTCATGCCAAAATTATAGCATGCAAACCTTGTTTTTGCACTCCCAACCATTTTCTGCTAAAATCACATTGTGGTTGAAGCAAAAGTTTATCGCGAGCTTGGTCTAAATGACCAGGAATATCAGAGAATAGAACAGCTCCTCAGGCGTGAACCGTCCCCGACCGAACTGGCCATGTTCTCGGTGGAATGGTCGGAACACTGCGGGTATCCCCGCTCAAGGAATTGGCTCAAACTCTTTCCCAAAAAAGGCAAATACCAAACGCTGGTCGGCGAAGACGCCGGCGGATTTATCGTGGACGACCTTGCGGTTATCTTCAAAATGGAATCGCATAACCACCCCTCTCAGGTAGAACCAAAACAAGGTGCCGCGACAGGTGTTGGGGGTATTGTGCGTGACATTTTTACCGCCGGGGCCCGGCCAATTGCCTGTCTTGATTCACTTCGCTTCGGCGACCTGAAGGATCCCTTCAACCGCTACATCTTCAACGGCGTGGTTGACGGAATCTCCTCCTACGGCAACTGCATCGGTGTTCCCACGGTTGGCGGTGAAATATACTTTAACGATGCCTATGCCGGCAACTGTCTGGTCAACGCCATGTGCGTTGGCGTGTGCCATAAGGACAAGGTTGCCAAGGCTCAGGCCAAAGGGGTTGGCAATACTATTATTTATGCCGGCGCCAAGACCGGCCGCGACGGAATAGGCGGCTGTTCGGTGCTGGCTTCGGCAGAGTTTTGCGAAGCCGACGCCAAACGGCCTACCGTCCAGGTGGGCGATCCATTCTCGGAAAAGTGTCTTATAGAAGCAACCCTCGAGGCCCTTAAAGTGGGATCTGTTCTGGGCGTCAAAGATATGGGAGCGGCCGGGCTGACATGTTCTTCGTCCGAGATGGCGCATGCTGGCGGGGTGGGGGTTGAGATAGACCTCGATAAAGTGCCCTTACGTGAGGCCGATATGCAACCCTACGAGATAATGATGTCCGAATCGCAGGAAAGAATGCTCCTTTGTGTTGAAGCAGGCAAAGAACAGCCGATCATCGATATCTATATTAAATGGGGGTTGGAAGCTGTAGCCATCGGCAAGGTCATAGAAGAACAAAAGGTTCATATAACACATCACGGCAAAGTTGTCTGCGATGTGCCGGGCAAGGACCTGGCCGCGGCGCCGCTTTACGAGATGAAATGGGAGGAGCCGAAGCGTAAGGGCCGCGACATGTCTCGGCCATACAAGAAGCCTGCTAACCTGAGCAAAGTACTCTTAAAGATGCTGTCGTCGCCTAACATAGCCAGCAAGCGCTGGGTGTGGGAGCAGTACGACCATATGGTGCAGGTGAATACTTTGGTCTACCCTGGTGGGGATGCCGCCGTGTTGAGGATAAAGGGCAAAAAGTTTGGACTGGCGGTTACATCCGACTGCAACGGACGTTATTGCTACCTCAATCCGCACCGCGGGGCGCAAATAGCCGTGGCCGAAGCCGCCCGCAATTTGGTGGTGACCGGCGCAGAACCCGCCGCAGTTACGGATTGCCTTAACTTCGGCAATCCTGAGAAGCCGGACCGCTTCTACTATTTCAAGAGTTGTGTGGAAGGCATTGTGGATGCCTGCGAAGCGCTGGAACTGCCGGTAATCTCGGGCAATGTATCCTTCTACAACGAAAACCCCAAAGGCGCCATCTTCCCGACGCCGACCATAGGCATGGTGGGGGTGATCAAGGACATCGAAAAGAGATGTACTATTGGGTTCAAAGAGAAAGGCAACCTTATTATTTTGCTGGGCAAGAACAAAGAAGAGCTGGGAGGGAGTGAATACCTCAAGGTCATCCATGGCCTGGAAGAGGGGGATGCGCCAGATATTTCACTTGAGCTTGAACGCAAAGTACAGCAAACATGCCTGACGGCCATTGAAGTTGGCATTGTCAGATCTGCTCACGATGTTTCCGATGGCGGATTGGCGGTGGCCCTGGCGGAATGCTGTTTCCCGGGAAAAATGGGCGCGGTCATCAATCTTTCAGATAATATAAGGGATGACGCCCTGCTTTTTGGAGAAACACAGTCCAGAATAATACTGACCGTTTCCGCCGAAAAGGTGCTTGCTTTTGCCGATATTGCCATGCTCAACCAGGTGCCGTTCGAGATCATCGGAAAAGTGGGCGGCCAGAAAATAGTTGTCCACAAAGGAAAGAAAAAACTGGTTGATATAGCCGTTAGAGATGCTATAAAGGTATATGAGGAAACTATCCCGTCTTTAATGGGAGGCTGAGCTTTGGATACCATCTCAGGCGTAATAGTAGCTATCTTTGTCCTTACGATAGTAGGCTCGGTGACAAAGCTTCCTGATCCCAACGTCAACGTCAGTGTTGAAAAAGAGCCTGTTGCTTCTACTCAAACCAACCCCAGGGAAATACCCGTGACCGGGCTTTCCGGCGAAGAAGGGGAACACGCCTTCAAGGGCGGTTATGACGAAAACACACAGAGCAATATTTATAATTTCATAAAAAAGAAGGCCAAAACCGTAAAGGACAATGCCGCGCAAATGATGGCCGAAAATATCATCAAATACAGCCAGCAGTATGATGTTAACCCGAAAATACTGACGGCACTGATAGCCGCGGAATCCAAATTCAATTCGCAGGCCGTTTCCAGGTCCGGGGCGCAGGGCCTGGGCCAGCTTTTACCTTCAACAGCCCGACATCTTGGAGTTAACGATCCTTTTAATATTGAAGAGAATATTATGGGGACCACCCGATACTTCCGCTCCATGCTGGACCGCTTCAAAGGCTATGATCCGCGGGTGCATTTTGCCCTGGCGGGATACAAAGAAGGTCCCAATGCGGTGCTTAAGCGCGGATACTACAAATCTGATTCTCAGAGCTACATCGACCTCATAATGAAATACTACAGCGATATTTAACCCCCTGTCGAGATTCGCTCAGTGCAAGCACCTGGTGTCAGAAAACGCTACACTCCCTCGACTCGCTACGCTCGCTCGGGATGGCATGAAAATTGCTAGGCATATGACATGAGATTGTCGAAAGAGCAAACGTTCACGATCATCGGCCTGTGCCTGGCAATTGTTGTTGGCGGGGGAATATATCTTCATAAACAAATTTCCAACTGGCCCCAGCCAGAATTGACCATTAAAGAAGCGCCTGTCGCTGCGGCGCCCTCAATAGTTGTCCACATTTGCGGACGAGTGAAAAGTCCGGGAGTCTTCAAGATTAAGCATGGTGACAGGATAATGGATGTTATAGAACTTGCCGGAGGCGCTGTCCCGGGGGCTGACCTTGAACTGATTAACCTGGCCGAAAAGGTGAAAGACGGCCAAAAGATAGTCGTTCCGGCAAAAGCAGCTGCCAGGAAAGGTCAAGCCGGTGCAGGCGGACGCGTCAACATCAATTCTGCCGATCAGAAAGAGCTTGAAACGCTCCCCAGCATAGGGCCGTCAACCGCCAAACGCATTATCGAGAGCCGCCCGTATTCGTCACCCGAGGACCTGATGAAGGTCCCGCGCATAGGCAAAAAGACCTTTGAAAAGTTGAAGGATAAGATAAGCATATGAATCTCAAACGGCCGTTGGTTATCGTCACCCTGATCTACATCTTGATCGTCATGGTTCTCAAGCCGGTAATTTTGAAACAAGAAAAGGTCGACGCCGCGCTCGAGGGCCGACAGGTAACACTTTCCGGGACAATTGACACAGACCCCGTGCGCTACGACAATGCCATGTCCTTTTACATGAGACGATTAAAAGTGTACGCGCCTCTGCAAGATATTGGATACGGCGATAAAGTTGAAGTAAGCGGCAAGCTTCAAATACAATCGTCACCCCGCAATCCCATGCTCAGTTCCTTTGAAGGATTGACCCTAAAAAGCCGCCATTTGAAGGTTGTGGATAGGGGTGGCGGTAATCCCTTGCTCAAACTTTCATATTACCTGAAAGCACGCTTTGTTTCGGTCATCAAAAGCGTTATTCCCCCTCCATATGATGAACTGCTCTCAAGCATCATACTGGGAAAAGCGGCCTCGGACCTTCCCGAAGACTCCAAAGAAGACTTCAAAAAGACGGGGACTATCCATATTCTGGTGGTTTCTGGCATGCATCTGGCCATATTGATCGGCGTTATCCTGGCAATTTTGCGCTTGATCAGACTGCCCACGCCTCTGTCTTTAATTGTCATCACGCTGGTGAATCTATTGTATGTCTTGATCGCCGGGGCGGGACCTTCCATTATCCGGGCGGCTGTCATGGCCGAGATCGCGGTAATAGGACAGGCAGTTGACCGCACAAAAGACTTTCTTAATACGGCGGCCATTGCGGCGCTGGCGCTTTTGATCATTGATCCGACCAACCTTTTCAATATTGGGTTCCAGCTTTCTTTCGCGGCAACCTTTTCCCTGGTTTGGCTGGCGCCTGTGATCGAAGAAAAGATCAAACAAAAGATCAAAAGTGAGAACATCATGGCATCATTTTTTGTTTCCATGACAGCCGTATCGATCGCCCCGGTGCTTTTGACATTCCCGATCATCCTTTATAATTTTAACCAGCTCTCGCTGGCAGCGCCGCTCACCAATATGCTTATTATTTCCTGGGCGCAGATACTTCTGCTGCTGGGATTTTCAACCGCAATTTCAGGCATATTCTTCCTGCCGCTGGCCAGGGTCTTAGCCTTTTTCCTTTTGCCTTTGTTGGTACTGCTGAAAACTATTGTAAGTTACTTTGCCTCTCTGCCTTTTGCCTGTATATATCTTCCGCCTGTTCCCTTTGCCGCGATATTGATATATTATTTCCTCATGTGTTTTAAGCAAATAAAGCGGGCGCTGGTCGTTCTGCTGGTATTCATCCTTTTTACAGGCATTTTGGGCGCCTCGGCAGGGAGCGATCTTGTGGTGACCGTCCTGGATGTTGGGCAGGGGGATTCCATACTGGTCGAATCTCCTTCCGGCAAGAAGATGCTTGTTGATGGCGGCGACAGGGCTGGAAAGGTGGACATGGGTAAAAAGGTGGTTGTCCCGTTCCTGAGGAAAAAAGGCATAAGCTATCTTGATATAGTAGTACTGACTCATCCGCACTCCGATCATTTGGGCGGTCTTATATATGTGCTAGAAAATATAAAAGCGGGCATGGTCCTTGATCCCGCGATTCCCCACACTTCTTACCTTTACCAAAAATTCTTATCTTTGATAAAAAGTAAGGACATACCTTTCAAGACAGCTCTGGCCGGGCAGGTCATAGACCTTGGGGATGGCGTATCGGCCCAGATACTTGCTCCCACAGAACCTTTAATAGAAGAGTCTGAACTGAACAATAACTCAATCGTCATAAAGCTGGTATACAAAGATACTTCGCTTCTGCTGATGGGGGATGCGGAAAAAGAAGAAGAGGAAAGGCTGCTGGAGCTTTATCCTGATGCGCTGGCCGCCGACGTCCTGAAGGCGGGCCACCACGGCAGCCGCACCTCCTCAAGCCCGGAATTCCTTGAGGCAGTGGCACCCGAAACGGCGATCATCTCCTGCGGCAAAGGCAACAAGTTTAAACATCCCCACCAGTCAACCCTCAAGAAATTTGAGGAGATGGGGATAAAAGTCTATCGTACCGACCAGGATGGGGCGGTGGTCATTAAAAGTGATGGGGGAGAAGTTTCCATCCAAAATGGTGGGCATCGATTATAGAACCTCGCGATTTCACCTTAACCACTCGGGCATATCGCCGCCGGTTTTGATGGTTCCATGGTCCCAGTAGTCGTTGACCATCTGCGTGACAGGGGGAGACTTATAAAGTATGTAAGTCGCCTCATCCCTGGGGATCGGCGCGTGAGGGTCAAAGAACCGCGGATCGGTAATATGATCGAGCATGCCCGCCTTGTAAGCCGCGACGATATACTCGTGCGCCCAGAAGTTGGGGTCGATATCCGTAAATATGCTTTCCGGCAATACCTCGCCCAGGTTCTTTAGTTCGGAATACCTGGTTATGATAGCCACGGCCTCGGCGCGGCTTACCACTTTACTTGGCCTGAATGTTCCGTTGGGATAACCTTTGACAATGCTCAGCTGTGAAGCGATATTGATGTACGGCAGTGCCCAGTGATTGCTCTTTACGTCGCTGAACCGGCTCTCGAACCTGGCCTCACTCCAGACTTCCGGCGATACCGCCATAGTCCTGACCAGCAATGTCACCAGCTCGGCCCTTGAGAGACCTCTGGCTGGTTTGAATGACCTGTCAGGATAGCCTGTGATCAGCCCGATGGTGGAGCAAAGCGCGATAGGCCGTATGGCCCACTGGTCCATGGGGGTATCGATGAACGGATCAAAGAGCAGTACCCTGACCTCGGCAGTGCCCTGTATTCTTTCAGGCATGGCATAGCCGGTAAAGGTCATAACGTTCCGAAGCGGCAAAAGTTTTGCCGACACCTCGATCGTTCCTCTTTTTTCGATAGGATAGTTGTTGAAAGCAAGATAATCAAGGTATTCGTATTCAACCTTTTCATAGACTTCGCTGGTACTCCTTATGCCTGGCAGTTCCCAGGTGACCTTTTTATCTATTATCATTTTTGCCCGGCAGTCGGCGACAAGTGTAAGGTCGGCCTCTGAGGTGATATATCTGTCCATGGGGCTGACTATCTGTATGTCCGGCGCTTTTCTGTTGAGCGTTTCCCTTACATGTATATCAATATCTCCCACATAGGACATGCTGAAATAGTGGGGCGAGTCGGCGCCCAGTCCGGGTTTTTGGACATAGGCGTAATCAAAGCGGAAAGCCGATTGTTTTAGCCCCACGCCAAAGGTCATGCCGGACCCGTTGCTGTCCTGATTTAGCCCCGCGCGCAGCTGCATCCATTCGTTCATGGTGTATTCAAGGCCCAGATGGTAGAGCATGGAATTGTTCTCGGCAAGGACGTTCCTGGGCAGGTCGATGTCGAGCGCGGCTACAATGTCGTACTGGTTCTTGAATAAACTTTTCTTTTCACCAAAAAGATTCATCGCGGCTCCCAGCTTTGTGAATCCGCCAAGATCGTCCGTTACGCCTCCCCAGGCGAGCGATGCTCCCAAAATGTTTTGAAGATTTACCCCCAGCGTTAACCATTCGTTAGGGTAGGCGGTGGCCGAAAGGTCCAGGTTCATGCCCGTGCCGCGGCCAAATTCGTTGGCGCCCGACAGCGCCTGGTTGTAAAACTTCAGATTGCCGCCAACAGATATCCACTTCATGGGCAGTTCGTTGGCATAAGTAAAAAGCAATACATTATTGGTACTGCTCATGGCCTCGTAACTGGGGTTGATGCTTACCCGGTTGGAGGCAGGGTCCCTTATGGTGGCGTATGAGCCGCCGGTGTTAGCGCCGATATAACCGCAGCCGAAAACGCCCCACTGTGTAGGCCAGGCGATGCTGGCCATGGTGTAGGCGGTCTCACTCAGCAAGATGTTGGTAGACACGCCGGTCATCTGCGGATATATCGCCGCGGCCAGCGCTGAAGGGTTAATGAACAGGCCTTCCCCGTCCTGCGACAGGCCCACATGCGCGCCGCCCATACCAAGCGTTCGAGCGGCGAAAATTGATCTTGAAGGATCAACGGAAATGCCAGCTAGTGCAGTCCCTGTGAAAACAAACAAGAAAAACAGTGCGGGTAACCAGCGACTGAACGTCGCGGTTACCTGGAAACCGAGGCGTTTAGCCTCAGGTTTCCACAGAGATACTTTATTATTAGTTTTTCTCATTTAGCCAATACCGATATCTTTCCTTTGCCCAGTAATTTCCCGTCAGAGAGCAGGACATAAATATAAATCCCGTTGCCAACGGTTGTGCCGCTCCCGGTCTTTCCGTCCCAGGTCACTTCGTTGTAACCGGCTTTGGCTCCGGCCGCGTCGGCCGCAAAGTTGGCCTTGTAAAGAAAATTGCCCATAAGATCGTACAGCCTTAGTTCGATGTTAGCCGATTTTGAAAGTACATAGGCAATGCTGGTGGTTTGCGTTCTTGGGTCAAAAGGATTCGGGTAATTGAGCGGTATGCTTTCAATATCGATAGCTATGCCGGACTGGACCAGTACGTGAGTGGCTTCCTGGGTGGCGCCCCGCCCCAGAGAATCGACCGCGATGGCCCGTATTCTGTAGCTTCCATCCGCAAGAGATGCGGTGTAGGTTCCCACATAAACTGCAGGATTGGTAGTATCGGTATCGGTCAGGTCGTGTGAATCGTTATTGATCATCAACTTGAACTCGGTAAGGGGAGGATGTTCTGTCACGGCCTTAACCTCGAACTGGGGGGTTGTGTCGATGGGATCACCGGACACGACCGCTACATTATCAGCCGTAAAAGTTATCATGGGCCTGGTATCGACAATATAAACGGACTTATTCAGCGGATCGGTCGTTTCTCCGGCGGCATTGGTCGCCCTTGCCTGAAAAACGTGCGGAGTGGTGCTTCTCACTAAACCCGTACCTGGCCTGAAGCTGAATTCAACCGTGGCAGTCCCGAAAGTGCCGGTGGCAGCCTGCCAGCTGCCCCCGTCAACCCGCCATTCCACGCTTGATATTGTCGAGGTGGTCGACGAGGCAAACCCGGTCAATCTGGGTTGCGCTTCTGGTGTTACATCGTTGGTGAAAATATTATAAAGCGCGATCGAAACATCTGCACGGCAAATGCCTGCCAGTAAGATCACAAGAACAGAAGCTGTCAAAAAGTTTTTCTTCATCTCTTACTATCTCCTAAAAGCTTACGCTCAAAGCCAGCGTGTTTATCCATTTAGCAATTGCCAGATAATCGTCCTTGTTGCTGGCGGCACTGTAGGCAGATGCTGTTGCGCCAGGGTCAAGGGTTGAGTCATAGGTCAGTTTCCAGTTATCCTTTGAGAAGTAAAACGTATAATACGCCATTTTGGAAATATCCGTGCTTAATGTGTCAAGCTGTATCAAATTTAGGATAGAAGTGCCGTTAACCCCGAGCGAACCGCCAATGTCCAGTCCCCAGGCCTGGATATTGGTACCCAGATTGAATTGCAGAGGAAGTACGCCGTATTTAAAAGCGGAATCGAAAGAATCCTGTGTTGTAGTGTCAAGACCGGAAATACTGGGTTTCATAAGCAGTACCATGCCGGTCCGGAGCCACATTGGCATGGCAAATATCCGGGTCTCGGCGCCAATGCGCAGGAGGCTGAGATTGCTAATGGTATAGTCCGTAAAAACGCCGCTATCGTTCTTCATCCTTATGGGGATCGAGTTGAGTTGTTGTTCATAATCCAGTGAGATCAGCCAGGGTTTTTTCAGGGTCACGCCAAACTTCATCCTTCTGGGCAGTTCAACATGTATATTTTCTTCCATGCCTATATTTTCG
>JAHJBW010000089.1 GCA_018813405.1 Candidatus Margulisiibacteriota bacterium
CTGGTTGGATCAAGCCAAAATTCCCAGACCGCCTCTTATAGATGACATTAAGATCGTTAGAATCCTTGTTGATAAAGGCCAGGAAAGGAGTGGCGGATTTCACGGCCTTCTTCGACGCCTCATCCTCAGAGAGGGTCTTGACAGTGGAATTGTCGAGCACGGCCCCTTCATGCAAAACGTTAAGCTCGCCGGATTCGGCATTGCGGAAAATATAAAAGTCGTGGCCGCGCATTTCCTGCTCGGCGGCGGCTTCTTCAATCGTCATATTGTGGATATTGAACCTCTTGGCCTTGACTACCACCGGGGAGGCCGATCCTTCTTCAAAGAACGAAAGCCCGGAACGGGTCATTTCTTTGATCTCCCTGCCCTCGCGCCGCCTTTCTTTTATCTTCTTGTCTTTCTGTTTGACGATCTGCCGTTTGATCTCTTCATAGATCTCGTCAATGGCGGCGTACATGTCCTGCCCGCCGGCGGCGGCATGCATTACTTTTTGGCCGGCCGCCCAGATCGAGACCTCGGCTACCTGGGCCCTCTTGTCATTCTTGATATCCCTGGCGTCAAGCACTATCTCCATTTTCTGGATATTGGAATAGAATTCCGTAACCCTTTTTAGCTTCTTGATGGCGTAATCTCTCAAATATGGCGTCAGTTCAACTCCGTGTCCCTGGATATTGATCTGCATTTGTTTCCCTCCTCTTTTTAATAGAGAACAATACTAACCTGTCTTTATTACATTATAGCAACATCAAACCCTGTCATCAACGGCCCTTGAAAGCGTCAGGATATGCACGAACCTGGCGCCGTTCTGCTTGAGCACCCGGGTGCATTCGGAAGTAGTGTATCCGGTGGTATAAATGTCGTCCACCAGCAAAACGCTTTTGCCTTCGAGCAGTTTCCTGCCCTTCACCTCAAAGGCGCCGCGGACATTCCTGAAACGGTCGACCCGGCTCAACTCAAACTGCGGCTGTGTCTCCCTTTTCCGGTATAGCAGGCCGCCGACCGTTGGCACGTTCAGGTATTTGGTCAGCTCATGGCACAAAAGCTCCGACTGGTTATAGCCCCTTTCACAAAGCCTTCTGGCATGCAGAGGCACGGGGACCACCATTTCGATGCCAGCAATATTGATATGGCGGTTCACGTATTTTACCAAAAGATATCCCAGCGGCTGGGCCAGTTCTATTTTTTTATTGAACTTGAACTTGTGGATGGCTTTTTTTAGCGTTCCCTGGTAGGTGCCGACCGAATGGCTGAAGGCCTGCGGCTTGAGCAACTGTATCTTCGTGAAGCATTTCATGCAGAACGGCTCATCGTTCAACGCGCCGCAAACGTGGCATTTTTTGGGAAATATCAGGTCAAGTATCGAGTCCATGATTTTCATTGCCGACATTATATCATAGGTGATGATTAGGATTCCCTATTGAATTTACGCATTAATTGTGATAACTTTATGTGCAATAATCATGAACTGGGACGAGATCATAACTTTGCTTGAACAGGGAGAAGGCCAGTCGGTCGAGTTTGAGAAATTCATTCCCAAACCCGACGATATCGCCCGCGACCTGGTGGCTTTCGCCAACTCCGACGGCGGCAAGATCGTCTACGGCCTTGATGACAAGAACAAGCATTTGACCGGTGTGGATATCGGTGATGATTTCAATGACGTCCTCGAAGAGATCGCCGCCAAGAAGTGCAGCCCAAAAATAAGCCTTGAATCTATCGTGGTTTCGAAGGCCGAGAAGAAGATCGTAATCATCACCGTGCCCGAAGGCGACGAAAAACCATACAAAACAGATGAGATCGTTTACATCCGCGACGGCGCGCTGTCACGTCCTGCCAGGGAAGAAGAGGTCCAACAGATCACGACCCCCTGGAGCGGCAAAGGGCTGAACAAGCGGCAGAAACGCGCCCTGCAATTGATCCAGGAACACGGCACCATCACCAACCGCGAATTCCGCCAGGCTTTTGACGTCTCCCACAAAACAGCCCACATTGAGCTTACTATGCTGGTAGAAAAAGGAATGCTTATCAGCCAGGGATTGGGAAGGTCAACCCGCTACATAATGCCGGCACAGGTAGAAGGCTAACTCCTGTTCGTTAAGGCAATAACCTGATTGACCATATTATTTAATTCGTTAATGCTTGTGATCGATTGACCGTTCAGCCCCCACCTTTTTTTGTCCAACAGAACTGCCCTCAATGCTCTAGATTCATCTCCCGGGATAGATTCCAAGGCCGAGGCAAGCTTTTCGGTAAACGCGATAAAGTGGATCGCACGGAAATTCTTTCTGACGGCGACCGCACTATCAGCACTGCATCCACGAAAAACATCTTGCCCCATGAACTTATGCCATTTCTTTTGGTCCCAAGCTACGGCATGGGTACGTGATTTTTTGGCAGCGTTGATAACCAGTTTGAGGCCCTTTTTGAGGACAAGAGTATTTGTATTCGCTCCCCATCCATTCAGTTTTGTTAAGGAGCTCTCTAATGCCTCAACCCTTTCTGGATCATCTATTTTGATCTGGTTAAAGTTATTGATCAAATCCATCAGGGTTTGGGCTTTTTTAATTAACCGATTAAAATCTCCAGTTGCGACATCCCCAGTGGTATTTCTCATTTTATCAAGCTCGGCATAGCAGCCTTCAACAACATCTGCGAACAAGCTGTCATCCTCATGCAATTCAAATAGCGAGTCCATTATTGTGTCTATCCGCGAGGAACTCATTTTATCAATCGCGGTTTGCTCTGCAGAGGTAGTTGTAACTTGTTTATTTGTGGATGGGTCAGCGAAAGGAATAATTGCAGGCGCAACTTTGACCTCTTCTGTTTTTTTGAGAGCCCAAGAAATATTTATTTCAGAGCCTTCACCCGACATCATTGCCTTATAGCGAAATATCCTGACGCCCGGGATCTGTTCTGCCAAAAACCCAACAATTTCCATAGAAATAGGGCCGTGAGAAGAAATAATATGATACTCAACCCCCGACACCTCCCCTCTCTGCAATGCCTTGGCGCATTCAACAGTTCGAGTTTGATAATCTTTCAGACCATATCTCCCAATAAATTCTA
>JAHJBW010000090.1 GCA_018813405.1 Candidatus Margulisiibacteriota bacterium
ACCACCGCCAGATTGGTAAATACCTGCACCGCCAGCAAAAAGATAATGCCGACCGCCAGAAGATTCTCGAAAAGCGTCGAGGCGCCGCGCGCTATTTTGAGCGCCCTGCCGAAAAAGAAAAGATAAAGGCCTATCAGTATTATGGCGCCGACAAAACCCAGCTCTTCGCAATAGACCGCGAAAATAAAGTCGGCGTATTGCTGTGGAAGGTACTGGAATTTTTGTTTGGAAGCGCCCAGCCCTACACCCCAGAACCCTCCGGAACCTACAGCCAGAAGCGACTGTATTATATGGAAGCCCGCGCCCTGCGGATCTTTCCAGGGGTTGGCGAACGCGGTCAGCCTTCGGAAACGGTAGGGGGTAATGAAGCTGAGCACTATGATGCCGGCGGCCGCCAGGGAACTAACCACGCCCAGGTGAAGCAGGCGGGCCCCGGCGACAAAGAGCATGGCGAACGATATCAAGATTATTGAAACGACGGTCCCCATGTCGGGCTGCATCAGAAGCATGGCCGACAATATCCCTACCACCAGCATGGGCGGGAGAAATCCCCTGAAAAGGTCGGTTATCCTTCCGGGATTGTTGGACAGGCTGGCGGCCAGAAAAAGCACCAGCGCGAAGCGCGCTATTTCACCGGGTTGGAACGATATGAAATGCAGGTCTATCCAACGGCTGGCCCCACCCATGGTACGGCCCACCCCGGGCAAAAAAACTATCGCCAGCAGGGCGAAAGATATAATTAAAAACGGGAAGGCCAGTTTTTTTAGCTTTTCCAGGTCGACATTCATGCCGAAATTAAGGGCAAAAAGACCGAAAAGAATATAGATGATATGCCTTTTTACGAAGAAGAAAGCATCCCCGCTTTTAAGCGCCATGCTGGGCGAAGCCGAGAACATCATGACAAGGCCAACTATCAAAAGCAGGCCAAAAGGGACGAACAGCAAAAAGTCGGGTTGGTTTTTTGTGCGGGTTTTCATTGTTTATCAGCCTGCCAGGGCATTGACTTTTTCTTTAAAGACCTTCCCGCGTTCTTCAAAGTTTTTGAACATGTCAAAACTGGCGCAGGCCGGAGACAAAAGCACAATATCGCCTTTCGCGGCGGAGTAATAAGCCTTTAGCACCGCTTCTTCCATGGAAGCGACGCCTGAAAAACCGGTATAGCCTGCCTCTTCCAGCGCCTCCTTGAAGCGCCTTATGGAAGACCCCAGCAGAACAACATGTTTTACGGACCTTTTTATGAATTCGCACATTGGCCGTATGTCCGTACCCTTGTCTTCCCCGCCCAGAATAAGGATAAGCTGGCCTTCTTTGCGCAGGGCTCGCAAGGCCACTATGGTGGAGTCGGGATTGGTGGCCTTGGAGTCGTTGTAAAAGCTTATGCCACTGACGATCTTTACGAATTCGATGCGGTGCTCAACACCGGCAAATTCCCGCAGGACATTTTCTATGACCTGTCGGCTGACCCCCGCCAGGCTGGCGGCAGACGACGCGGCCAAGATATTTTCCAGGTTGTGTTCGCCCTTTAACCTGATACTGGACGGGTCCAAACCGCTAAAATGCTTTTTTGAAAATGGTATTAGCCTGGCGGCGGCGTCTTTTACCATCGCGGAGACCAAAGGATCGTCGCCGTTGTAAATGAGATAATCGGTCTTTCCCTGGTTCATAAATATGCGGGCCTTGGCATTGGCATAGGCCTGCATGCTTTTGTGCCGGGCAAGGTGGTCTTCGGAAAGATTGAGGATAACGCTTATCCAGGGGCGAAAGGTCTTGATGGTCTCAAGCTGATAACTGCTTAACTCGACCACGATAAAATCGAGGAAGTTGTCGTTGACCAGCACCAGAGGGTAGCCTATATTGCCGGCCACAGCCGCCTTTTTGCCGGCGGCTTTAAGGAACTCTCCAATAAGCGTGGTAGTGGTGGTTTTGCCATTGGTGCCGGTTATGGCAATGATGGGTTTTTTTAGAAAGCGCCAGGCGAACTCGACCTCGGAGATGACCGGTATCCCGCGCCGCCAGGCCTCGATGACCAGCCTGACGGAAGTGGGGACACCCGGACTTAGCACGACCAGCTGAGCGTCGCCCAAAACGGAAAGGTCGGGGTCGCCAAGCTCGAGCTTTATGCCCAGGGCTTCCAGTTCCCTGATATTGGCCGGATCAATGGCTGAACGGTCGGCCCGGTCCGTCACCCTTACACTGGCGCCGAGAAATGCCAGTTTTTTCGCGACGGCAACGCCGCTTTTTCCCAGGCCAACTACCAGCGCGTTCTTATTAGTATAGTGCATAAAACAACAAAACTCCCAACAGACAAGCCGCGAACTGTACAAACCAGAAAACAAGGACAACTTTTTTTTCGGGCCAGCCCAACTGTTCAAAATGATGGTGCAGAGGGCTCATTTTAAATACCCTCTTTTTGAACAACTTATAGGAAAACACCTGTATTATAACAGATAGCGCCTCTATTACAAATACAAGTCCAAACACTATCAACAACAGTTCCAGGTGGGACAATACGGCCAGTCCCGCAAGGAGAGCCCCTGTGGAAAGTGATCCCACATCCCCCATAAATATTTTGGCCTTTGGAAAATTAAAGAATAAGAACCCCAGCATTGCTCCGGCCGAAGAGATAGAGATCATTAAAAGAAAAAGATCGCCCTGCAAGTAGAAAACACAAGAGAACGCCAGGAAAGAAAAAAGCGCGCAGCCGGCCAGCAGGCCGTCGAGCCCGTCGGTAAGGTTGGCGGCGTTGGCGGAGCCGACAAGTATAAAGACCGACAGCAGAAAATAGAAAATAGGAATAGAAAAACCAAGCCAGGCAAGCGGTCCCGCAACACCCCCTGCGTAACCCAGAAAGGTCAAATACGCGGAGAAAGCGCCAGCCATCAAAGTTTGCAGGAAGATCTTTTGCCAGAAAGTAAGGCCCAGGTTCCTTTTGTTGATGACCTTCAGGATATCGTCAGAAAAACCCAGCGCGGCAAACCCTCCGACCAGGAGAAAGAGCGGCAAATAGACCAGGCCAGTGCAATAGCCGGACATAAAGAGAATGGCCAGCAAAAAGCCGATACCGCCCATGGTGGGAGTGCCGACTTTGGTCTGGTGAGTGGAAGGGCCTTCTTCCCTGATGAACTGTCCGGCCCCGGCCTTTTTGACAGCTTTAAGTGTCAGCCAGACAAGCACAAGGGCAGCCAAAGCTGCCCCTGCGAATATGAAAATTACATCAAGCACTTTTAAATATTAATTTATGTAGTAGTGAGCCCCAATAACCACCGACGGCACGGCCACGGAATTTAACACCGCGAAGGTGGTGGTGGTAGCGCCAGCCGCTGATCTGGACCAGACGGACAGGGGAACAATGTTGACATCAAGCGCCAGGTCTTCCATAAAGAATATCTCAGCCCCAACATTAAAGCAAAGTCCCAAAAGGCTGCTGTCAGCAACCAGTGCGGGATTGGAGGTATAGGTCAAACCGGCTCCCCAGTGAGTATTGACCTTTTCTCCTTTGCTGAGCGGGAACCTGCCCGAAAAAGCCAGCGTGAAGTTGCTGGTATTTCCCTGGCTGACAAACGATATTCCACCCAGGCCGGTAAAACTGTCGTTAAACTTGTAAAGCAAAGTAGGCATGGTGACCGTATTGGTGGTAATGGTCAACCCCTGGAAACCAACCGCCATTTGCCTTTTGGCAGCCATGGAACTACCCGCGAAAACCAGGACACTAAGAAGCATCAACGCAACGATCTTTTTCATCTTTTTCCTCCTTTTACCCCCACACCAAAGTTTTTGGTGTTGGGGGTTTATTTTCCCCGGATCAGATTAGAAACAAAATCAGCAATAATATCCTTACAGCCCAGGCCAAAAGCAATTGCCAGCGCCAGGCCGACCGACCCGATAATTACACCGATCGAAGGTACTATCAATTCGGAACCAATGCCAAGCTGGGCAAGAGCGACCAGGCCGGCAAAGATAATAAAAGCGTACTGGATGATCTTGGCTATGGTGCGCGACCCGCCCAGACCAATATTCGAGCCAATGGCATAAATAAGCCTGGCAATAAGATAAGCCACCACAACGCCCAGGCCAAGTACAACAGCGGCAACCACGACCTGGCCAAAATACTCAAAGACCTTGTTGAGCACCGGAATGATATCGATGCCAAAAAGGCTGACCACCGTGACTATGACCACAAAAACCGAGACCCAATATACCATGTCTCCAAAAAGCTCGGAAAGGGTTTGTTTGACATCGCCTTTTTCGAGCACTTTGTTGAAGTTAAGCTTTTTTACGACTGTATCGAACTGCAAAAACTGCAGGGAAAGGGTTACCATTTTCTGGAGCAGTTTTGAGGCCAAAAGACCGGCGACCAGCAGGACCAGCGCGAAGATCAAAGTAACGACCATTGGC
>JAHJBW010000091.1 GCA_018813405.1 Candidatus Margulisiibacteriota bacterium
ATTGAGCTTTCCCCCGATAGAGTCAAGCTCGTAGGCGATCTGAAAGGCTGAACGCCTGGCCGTGCCCTTGAAAGCCATGTGTTCGGCAAAGTGGGAAAGACCCGCCTCTGTCTCAAGCTCTTGGGCCGGGCCCGCCCCCACCAGTATGCCAACCGCTACCGAACGGAGACTGGGGATATTCTCGCTCAATATCCTGATGCCATTGTCCAGTGTCGTAACTTTTGCGTCGGGTATTGTCATTGGTATATTTTTTTCCTCTCTATATATTTGACGACCTGGGTCGGGACCACATCTGCCACAGATATCCCCTTCTTGAGCTTTTCCCTAATGTCCGAGGCCGAGATATTCTCGTTAAGCTCGATGATGTCGATCTTGTCCACTTCCTGAGCCAGGGGCGGAAATTTGACCATGCGCCGGAAGGTACGGATGCGCGCGCCGGGCCTGGTACCCACAATGATCTCGCAATATTTGAATAGCTCAAGCGGTTTTCTCCATTCTAGAATTTCATTGATTGAGTCCAGGCCCATTATGTAGTAGAGCTTTGCATTTTTGTATTTTGCTTTTAGTTCTTTGAAGGTGTCCACCGCGTAGGAAAAGCCTGGCCGGTCCATCTCCATGCGCGATACTCCCCAGGTCTTATTGCCGGCAATGGCCAGTTTGACCATTTCATAGCGGTATTCCTTGTCAATGATGTCAGTTTTTTCTTTCTTGTGCGGAGGGTTGCCAGAAGGGATAAAAAGGACCTCGTCTAGCTGATAGGCTTTTTGCGCCGCCTCGGCCAGGGCAATATGTCCATTATGGAGGGGATTAAAGGTTCCGCCCAGCACACCAAGCTTCTTCATGCTTGAATTATAGCACAAAGTTATGGGAAGACCGGGGACATGGTGACCCTTTATGAACTGTATTATTTACAGGCGAACCAGGCAGGTGCAATAATAATGTCTCGTATTTTCACTAATTTTGCTGTCGCCAATAGCACTAATGGAAAAATCTCCAATTCCTCCAATCAATGCAAATTATCACCTATCCGAAATAAAAATATCCGGATTAGTGTCAATTTGAGCCCATTTGAGCAGTAAGCGACAGGGGTCATTAGAGTAATTCGCGAAGACGTAATTAGAGAGAATTGGTGTTTCCCATGAGAGATGTTGTTGCATGGTAAAGGGTCATGATGTCCTGAGAAAAGCCAAAAGCACAAATCAACTTCCCCTTGTCTGCCCAACGCCGTGAACGAGGTACTTATAGGAAGTAAGCTCGGGAAGCCCCATGGGACCGCGGGCGTGCAGCTTTTGAGTGGATATGCCTATCTCCGCGCCAAATCCAAATTCTCCCCCATCGGTGAACCTGGTGGAAGCATTCTCATAAACAGCCGCCGCATCTACGTGGTCAAAGAACTTTTTGGAGGCTTTTTTGTCTTTGGTGATGATTGCCTCCGAATGTCTTGTCCCATACTTGTTAATATGCTCGATCGCTTCATCGATATCTTTGACCACTTTTACCGCAAGCGTCATGGACAGAAATTCCGTCGCCCAGTCATCTTCCGCGGCGGGTTTGATGGACGGGTCGATCATGAGGGTACTGGAACATCCCCTTAATTCGACATGCTTTTCCTTGAGGGTTTCAAAAACCATGGGAATGAACTTTTTGGCAATTGCCTCGTCCACCAGCAGGGTCTCGATGGCATTGCACACCGAGGGCCGCTGGCATTTGGCATTGACCACTATCTTTACCGCCATGGGCAGGTCCGCGGTCTTTTCGACATAGGCGTGGCAATTGCCCTCGCCAGTTTCAATGGTGGGGATGCGCGATTTTTCCACCACCGCGCGGATAAGGTCCCTGCCGCCGCGAGGGATAAGAACATCAATGTATTCCCGCAAAGTCATAAGCTCTTCGGCAGACTCCCGGCTGGTATCTTCGATAAGCTGTATCGAGTCTTCGGGCAGGCCGGCGTCACGGACAGCTTCCCTTAAAAGCCTGACCAGCGCGATATTAGAATTGATCGCGTTTGATCCGCCGCGCAATATCACAGCGTTACCGCTCTTTAAACACAGCGCCGCAGAATCCACGGTTACATTGGGACGCGCTTCGTAGATGATGCCAATGACCCCAAGAGGGACCCTAACTTTTTTGATCCTAAGGCCCGAAGGCGGTATCCATTCTTTTATGGTCTCCCCCACCGGATCAGGAAGGTTTTTGACTATTTCCAGGCCGTCGATCATGCCCCTGACGCGCTTGCCGTCAAGCGCCAGGCGATCAAGCAAGGCCTTTGAAAGTTCTTTCTTCTCTCCGGCCTCAAGATCAACGGAATTAGCATCAATAATGAACCTGGCGTTCTTGTCCAGGGCCTCGGCCATGCGTTCGAGCGCGTAATTCTTGATTTTAGCCGTACTGACGGCCAGCTGAGAGGAAACCCTTTTAGCGGCTTTCGCCTTTATTACAACTTCTGTTTCTACCATAGCACAAAATTGTCCCTGTGAATTGCCTCTGGAGAACCCTGATAACCCAGGATATGGGGAATGTCACCGGATTTTTTACCCTTGATCTTGTCCAGTTCGTGACAGGGATAGTTAGAAAGACCTCGTCCGATCTCGTCGCCGCCCTCGCCATATATCTTAATGGTATCACCCATCTGGAAATCGCCTTCAACCTTTACAATGCCGGCAGGGAGTAAACTGCCTCCTTTGGCTTTTAAAGCCCGTTCGGCTCCAGTATCAACTACCACGCCGCCCTTTATAATATGCCCGTGCGCCAGCCATCTTTTGCGGGATTCGGGCATTTTTGTTTTGGACACGAACCAGGTGCCTTGCTTTTGTTCAGAAACTGC
>JAHJBW010000092.1 GCA_018813405.1 Candidatus Margulisiibacteriota bacterium
GCGGTCTGATGCCATAAATATTCAATGCCGATCCCCTTTAGAAAAATACCCCGCACGATCACAAGATAGTATCTTACCGGTATAAGGTAGGTGATGATCTGGACCGGAAGGGGCATATTGGCTATTGGAAAGACGAATCCGGACAATATTATGGATGGGATCAGCACAAAAAGCGCGGTCATGAGAGACTGTTGTTCATTTTGGGAGATGGTTGAAATAAACACGCCCAGTCCCAGCCCGGAAAGGGCAAAAGCTCCGGAAAGCACGAACAGAAGTAAAAAGCTGCCATGCAAGGGCACCCTGAACCACAGGGTAGTAAGCAGGGTGATGATAACCACATCGACCATGGTGACGATAGCGTAGGGTATGATCTTGCTGAAAATTATTTCCCAGCGTTTTAGGGGAGTGACCATCAATTGTTCCAGGGTCCCAGTGGCCCTTTCTTTTACGATCGAAAAAGCGGTCAACAGCATGCTCTGAATGGTCAGGATAAGGGCCAGTATGGCCGGCACCATATAATAGGTACTTTTTAGCTCGGGGTTGTAGAATATCCTTATCTGCGGGTTGAGCAGTAAAAGATCGTTTCTTTTGATGCCGTAAGTGGCCAGTTTGCTGGCCAGGTTATCAAAGGTCTGGTCAAAGGTTATCTGGTTAATGTAGCCTGAAGCTACCGTGGCCACGGTAGAATTTGAACCGTCTATTATGGCCAGCAGATCGGCCGTTTGGGAGTTGTTCTGTTTGGCCTCGAAATTCCTGGGAATGTTGAGGGCGAATTTTGCCTGCCCGGAATCAAGCTGTTCCTTGAGTTCGTCCAGGCTGGAGACATATTTTTTTATCTTGAAATAGCCCGAATTGCTTATACTTTCGACATATGCCCGGCTGGCCCGGGTCATGTCCTGGTCGTAGACCGCGGTGGATATATTCTTTATGTCGGTCGAAGCGGTATAGCCGAAAAGCATTATTTGTACGGCCGGGGCGATCAGGGCTATGTAAATCATCCTGGGATCGCGAAAGAACTGCCGGAATTCTTTTCGTATCAGGTGAAATATCCTTTTGTCAAAAAATGTCATCAACTGATCCTCTTTTTAAAACGGCTGGCTGCCGCCAGTATTATTATCAGGCTGAAAAGTGAGAGCATTACGATATCACCCCACAGGAACTTTATCCCGACACCCTTGAGGAATATCCCCCTTAATATCACCAGAAAATAACGGGCGGGGATAAAATAGGTCAAGAAGCGCAGTAAGATTGGCATATTTTCGATGGGAAAGATAAAATCGGACATGAGGGTAGTGGGCAGCATGGTCAGCAGTAGTGCCGTGAACATGGCTTCCTGGCTGCTTTTGGCAACAGTGGATATGAAAAGGCCTACCCCCAGAGCGCCCATCAAGAAAATGACGGAACAAAAGAGAAGAAGAAGGAAATTTCCGGCAAAAGGGACCTTAAAGATCAGGGTTCCGATGGCCGTGACCAGCAAAACATCCAGAAAACCCGCCAGCACATAAGGCGCCAGTTTGCCGATCATGAGCTCGTGCGGTCTGATGGGGCTTACGGCCAGGCTTTCCATGGTCCCTCGCTCCTTTTCGCCGACAATGGAAAGAGAGGTCAGGGTCCCGGACATCATCATCAGGATAAGGCAGATCAGCCCGGGTATATAGAAATTGAGGCTTCGCATGCTGGGGTTGTACCAGACGCGAGTGATAAGCTTGATGGAAGGCTTAAGGTTGACCCATTTTCCAGTTTTTCTGACAATGAACTTTGGGATAAGGACTTGTGAATAGCTTTCGGTTATGGAAGAGATGTAGCTTAAGGCACTGTTGGCGATGTTGGGATCGGAGCCGTCCACCAGGATCTGGATATCAGCAGGTCTTGAATTGATGACATCCTTTGAAAAGTTGGGCGGAATATTCAATATGACCAGTGCCTGTCCGCCGTCCAGCAGTTTCTCGAAATTGTCGTTGGAGCTAAGGTAATCAGTCAGGGTAAAATATCCGGAATTGGTGAAACGGGTGATCAATTCCCTGCTTTCGGCGGATTTGTCCTGATCGAAAACGGCGGTCTTGATGTCTTTGACATCAAAGCTTACCGCGTATCCAAAAATGATGAGCAGGAATACTGGCAGGCCGATGATGAGCGCCAGCTGGCGTTTGTCGCGCAGCAGGTGAGTGAACTCTTTATAAAATATCGCTTTAATCCTGCGCAGCATGTTTCTTTTTCTCTTCCTTTAATATCAGATCGATGAAAGCGTCTTCCAGGTCTTTGCTTTGGGCCATCTTTATTATGCCCTCGGGACTGTCTAAAGCTATCAAATTGCCGTCATAGATAAGGCTGATGCGGTCGCATTGATTGACCTCGTCCATGTAATGGCTGGTGACCAGGATAGTGGTCCCGGACGCGGACAGGCCTTTTATAATGTCCCAGAATTTCCTTCGTGAAATGGGATCGACTCCGGCGGTCGGCTCGTCCAGGAAAACAATTTCAGGCTTGTGAATAATAGCGCATTCAAGCGCCAGCCTTTGTTTGATGCCGGGCGGCAGGGCCAAAGGCAGGTCTTTTTTTCTCTCTTCGAGTTCCGTCATCTTAAGCAGGTCTTCTTTTCTTTTCTGCCTGACATTGAGCGGGATCTGGTAGAGGCCTGCGTAAAGATCGATGTTTTCTTCGACGGTAAGGTCATTGTAGAGCGAGAACTTTTGTGACATGTATCCAATCCTTTTTTTTACCTCTTCGCTCTGTTTTGAGATGTCAAAACCGGCCACTGTGGCGCTGCCCGAGGAGGGGTCCAGGATGGAACATAGCATTCTAATGGTAGTGGTCTTTCCGGCGCCGTTGGGACCAAGAAAGCCAAATATTTCTCCCTTTTCAATGTCAAAAGAAATATTATTTACGGCAGTAAAACTGCCGAACTTCTTGGTCAAGTCCTTTACCACTATCGAATAATTGTCATTCATAGCCTTTACTTTCGATAATCTTGAAAAAAGCATCTTCCACGGAATTTGAACCGGTCGAACGCTTGATATTGTCAGGTGTGTCGACGGCCTGTATCTTGCCCCGGTGCATCAGGGCAATGGTGTGGCATTTTTCAGCCTCGTCCATGTAGGGCGTGGTAACGAAGATGGTTATGTCGGGTATCTGGTTCAATATTTTCCAAAAATCCCGGCGCGAAAGTGGATCGACCCCGGTGGTTGGCTCATCAAGAAAAAGCAGATGGGGCCGGTGGATAAGAGTGGCGGCCAGTGCCAGCTTTTGTTTCATGCCGCCCGATAATTGGGCCGCAAGGCGTTGGCGGAACGGCGTTAGGCGGGTGAATTCCAGCAATTCATTCTTTCTTTTCTCCATTTCCCTGGCATCTACGCCGTAAAGTTCGGCACGGAAGTTGATATTCTCTTCGACCGACAGGTCAAGATACTGGCTGAAGAGCTGTGACATATAGCCGATACGGTCACGGACCTGTTCGGCGTCCTTATCGATATCCAGTCCCAGTACCGTGGCCGAACCCGAAGTTTTACCTATAACAGTGCAGAGCAGGCGGATGAGGGTGGTCTTGCCGGCCCCGTCGGGACCGACCAGACCAAAAATAGTGTTCTTTTGTACGGTAAGATCGACGGCATCAACGGCTTTTACTTTGTCAAAGGCTTTGGACAACTGCCGGGTGCTTATTGCGGCTTCATTCATGGTTCCAGAGGATGAGGGCGTCGGCGGGCATGCCCGGTTTAAGTTTGCCTTCGGGATTTAACAGCACTATCTTTATGCCAAACACCTGCGTGACCCGCTCTTCCTTGGTTTGAATGTTCTTTGGAGTGAATTCAGCCTTATCGGCAATGTAGGAGACCTCTCCGAGAAATTTTTCTCCTGGATAGGAATCCACATAAACCTCGGCTTTTTGGCCAAGCCTGACCTTGCCGATCTGGTTTTCCGGTATGTAGATAGTGATCTTCATTTCATCAAGGTTGGCAACCGTTACAATAGGCGAGCCGGGCATGGCAAGTTCGCCCTGTTCGATGGCCTTAACCAGGACCGTGCCGTCTATGGGGGAGGTGATACTGGTGTTCTTTAGCTGAATGGCCGCTAGATCAAGGGTGGCCCTGGCTGCTTCCATTGCCGAGCGGGCAGAATCATGCTGCTGAGCGCTGATGCTTTTGTCTTTGTAAAGCTCGGCGGCGCGTCCGTAATCGCTTTTGGCAAGGTCGTACTGTGCCTGGGCGCGTTTCAGATCGGCCTGGTATGGAGCAGGATCGATCAGAGCGACAATTTCTCCGGCCTTAACCGTACTGCCTTCATTAATATTTAATTTGATCACATTACCCGAGACCTCACTGCTCAAGGCAACTTCGGTGGCTTCGATGGTGCCTGAAGCCAGCAGTTCGTCATTTTTTGGCCTTAGCAGGTACCACAGTCCGCCGGCCAGCACCGCGATCAGGACCAAAAACATCACCGCGGTTTTAAAATGATTGTTCTTCACAGATCCTTACCCCCTTTGAGGTCAAATATCTCAAGTCCCGTGACCCTGTTGATCTTTGCCTTGGAGGTGATGATACCGAAAATTGCGTCAAGATTGTCAATGCTGGCCTGGGTTAAGGCTACCTGCGCGTCCATTACCTCCAGATTGGTCCCAAGGCCTGAGGTGAACCTGACCTCGGATACTTTTAAGTTTTCCTGTGCCAGCTCAACCGCTTTTTGGGTACTGGCCAGGGTTTCAAGCGCGGACTTGAGATCAAAAAAGGTGTTGCGGACCTCCAGGGCGATGGTATTGTAAAGAGACCTTTCCTGCTCATTTTGCTCTTCCAGCCTGGCGCGCGCTTCTTTCAGCTTGCCGCGACGCGGGGCTTCAAGCAGTGACCAGCTGCCGGAAACTATTGCTGTCCAAGAGTGGCTGTCGCTGGTAAAAGATGGATATACCGACATCTGTTCGCCATATGTGCCTACCAGCGCCAGGCTGGGGAAATAGTCGCTTCGCGCGATATTCACCGATTCCGCCGCGATCTCTTTGCCAAACAAAAATTGTTTCCAATCAGGACGGTTCTCATAAGCATACCCGAGAAGAATGCTGTATTCGGGTATTTGTTCGTATTTGATGGTGAATTCCGTTTCGGAAAGAGGGATCTCTTCGAAAAGGTCTTTGCCAAGGGAATTGTTAAAATTATTCTTGGCGATTAGCACGGAATTTTTGGCTTTGGTCAGGCTAACTTCAGCCTGGGCCTTTGAGACTTCGGCCCTTAGGACATCTGCCCTGGTTGATGTTCCTGCCTTGAGCATTGCGTTGACCTGGTTGAGGTGTTCCTGGGCGATATCAAACGATTGCTGTGCCAGCTCCTGAAACTTTTCAGCCTGGATCACTCCAAAATACGCGACCGTGACATTGTAGGAAACGTTTTGCATAGCACTTTTAAGCTGTTCCTGTGCGACAGAAAATCCTTTTTGTGAGGAGCGCAGGCCGGAGAACAGCTTCCCCCCTGTGTATATGGGCTGGCTGAGAGATAGCTGGTAGTTGCTTATGGTGAGAGTATCGTTGACGCCAAGGGTAAAGGTTTGCGGCCCAAAGCCCATGTTTACTTCAACCTCATAAGGCTGGGCTCAGGAACTGCCCAGTGAAGATTCAGCTTTTAAGACAGGGAAGAACCCTCCAACGGATTGCTGTACGACCGCGCCGGCCGCTTCCAGGTTTTTTCTGGCGGCCTGGATGTCGGGATTGTTCTTTTCTGCCAGGTCAATGCTTTCGCGTAATGTTATTGCCAGGGTGGGTGAGATCAAAAGTGCGGAAACCAGAATGGAAATGAAAACCCTTCTCATCTTTTTCCTCCTTTTTGAACAATAAGTTTGGCCAGCTTAACGGCCTCGGCCGCATCTGACCCGCGGCTTGCCCCTATAGAGTCTGCGTAGTCATCTGTCACCACTGCTCCGCCTATAATAACAGGAATATTAAGGCCCGCGTCCTTTAATCTTTGCTGGGTTGTGCCCATCTCGACCATGGTGGTGGTAAGCAGGGCAGAAAGGGCTATTACATCCGGCCTTTCTTTGGTCGCGGCTTCCAAAATCTTGTCAGGATGAACATCCTTGCCAAGGTCGATTATTTCAAACCCGTGGTTTTCAAGCAGCATTCTGACGATGTTCTTCCCAATGTCGTGGATATCTCCAAA
>JAHJBW010000093.1 GCA_018813405.1 Candidatus Margulisiibacteriota bacterium
CTGCGGGCGATTCATGCCAAAAAGACAGGGGCGCTCATACTTGCGGCCGTTAAAATGGCTGCCATTATTTGCGGGGCAACGCCCAAACAGAAAAAAGCCTTATCCGCCTATGCGCGGAACATGGGCATGGCTTTTCAGATCGCCGATGATATACTAGATGTCACGGCTTCCACCAGGGCGCTGGGCAAACCGGTCGGGCAGGACGCCAGGAACAAAAAAGCCAGCTATCCGGCCATTGTTGGCGTTGATCGATCTGTTGAGCTGGCCGAGAAACACGTTAGACTTGCGCATAAGGCCTTGAGTATCTTTGGGGGCAGTGCTTCGCATTTGGCAAATATCGCGTCATATGCTGTGAGGAGGAAAAAATAATTTATAGAAAGGGGTCTTATGAACTTAATTATAGATCTATTTACCAATGTTCCGCTGGTAGCCGGGGGCGCGGCGTTCTTGTTCTCTCAGGTGTTCAAGGTGTTCTTTTATCTGATAAAGGATAAAGAGCTTAACTTCTGGCACTTTTTTGAGTCCGCCGGCATGCCGTCCACGCACTCGGCTATGACATCGGCGCTTACCATATCCATAGGCATTACGCAGGGATTTTTTTCTCCCTTCTTTGCCCTGAGCCTGGTGTTCACCATAGTGGTCATGTACGATGCCATGGGGGTCAGGTTTGCGGCGGGCCAGCAGGCGCTGATACTTAACAAGATAATCGAAGATATATATTCGGAAAAGGTGAACGAAAAAGAAAAATTAAAGGAGCTCATCGGCCATACCCCGTTCGAGGTCTTTGTGGGGGGCCTGCTGGGATTACTGATAGGGATGCTCTATACCTTCATTATGGGATAGTATATGTCAAGACTGATAGACGAAATAAAATTGCCGGCCGCCCTGAGAGACCTTTCTTCTTCCCAGCTTGAGCGCGTGGCAAAAGAGGTCAGGGAAGAGATAATCAATGTTACCTCCAGGAACGGCGGACACATTGCGTCCAGTCTGGGAGCGGTGGAGCTTACAGTGGCCATCCATTCCGCTTTTGAATCGCCGAAAGACAAAATTCTCTGGGATGTCGGCCACCAGGCTTACGCTCACAAAATATTGACGGGCAGGCTTTCCAATTTCAATACCCTGAGGCAAAAGGGCGGGGTGTCAGGGTTTCCCAACATCAACGAAAGCTCCCACGACCATTTTACCGTAGGGCACGCCTCTACCTCCATTTCCCAGGCGCTTGGGCTGGTAAGGGCGCGCGACATCCTAAAAAAAGATTTTTCCGTGGTGGCAGTCATTGGCGACGCTTCTCTTTCCGGCGGGCTGGCTTTTGAGGCCCTTAACAATATTTCCGGGCTCAAGAGCAATATGATAGTCGTTCTAAACGACAACGAAATGTCCATCTCAAAGAATGTTGGATCGCTTTCAAATTACCTTACCATGGTCAGGACCTCTAACCTGTATGTTGATATGAGGAATCGCGTCGAAAGAGTAATAAAAAGGATCCCCAACATTGGCGTGCCCCTTTTTGAGGCCGCCAGAAAGCTAAAGGACAGGACCAAACATTTACTGGTCGACTTCAAGGTCGATGTTATTTTCGAAGAGTTCGGCTTCAAGTATTTTGGCCCCATCGACGGCCACAACATCCCGCTTTTAATGAGCACTTTCCACCATGCCAGAGAGATCGACGGGCCGGTGCTTGTTCATGTCATTACAAAAAAAGGCAAAGGTTATGCCCCCGCCGAAGCAGACCCCACCCATTTCCATGGCCGCAGTCCATTTGACATTTCAACGGGTAAGCTCCTTAATGGCAATGGCGGCGCGACCTATACCGATGTGTTTGGCAAGACCATGAACAAGCTGGCTGAAAGGGACGACAAGGTGGTGGCGGTAACCGCGGCCATGGTGGACGGTACCGGACTTGACGAGTTTACCAGCAGGTTCCCTGACAGGTTTTTTGACGTCGGCATTGCCGAAGAGCATGCCGTGACATTTTCGGGCGCTCTGGCCAGCCAGGGCCTAAAACCCGTCGTGGCAATCTATTCCACCTTCCTGCAACGGGCCTATGATGAGATAATCCACGATGTCTGCCTGCAAAACCAGCACGTTGTCTTTGCCCTTGACAGGGCTGGTATCGTCGGCGAGGACGGCGCCACCCACAACGGCATCTTTGACCTGGCTTACTTAAGAACAATTCCCAATATGACCATCATGGCCCCGAAAGATGAGAACGAGTTCCAGCACATGCTTTATACCGCGGTAAATCATAACGGGCCGATAGCGATCAGATACCCAAGGGGGAAAGGGCCGGGAGTAGTAATGGACAAAGAGTTTAAGAAGATCGAGATCGGCAAAGGCGAAGTTGTTAAGCGCAATGGCAGTACGCTGATCATTGCGATCGGCTCCATGGCAGCGGAAGCGAAAAAATGTGACGCAACGGTCATCAACGCCCGTTTTGTAAAGCCGCTGGACGAAAAGCTAATCCTTGAAGAGGCCAAAAAAGCTGACAGGATAATTACGGTTGAAGAGGGGACCCTTTCCGGAGGATTTGGCTCTGCCGTGGCCGAGCTTTTGGAAGATAATCAGGTGGTAAAGCCTCTTTTGCGAATAGGTTTGCCCGACGAGTTCATCGAACACGGCACCAGGAAAGAGATGCTCGAAAAATTCGGATTGACGGGGGAGGGAATATGCTCACAGATATTGAGATAGCCCAGAACGCGAAACCGAGGCTTATTGTCGATATTGCCAAAAAAGCCGGCATCAAGACGTCTGAGCTTGAGCTTCACGGCTGTTACAAGGCAAAAGTCTGTCTGGAGGCCATTAAGACCCGCGCCGGCAAAAAAGACGGTAAGCTTGTGCTGGTCACCACCATGACACCAACGCCGCAGGGCGAGGGCAAAACCACCACCACTATCGGTCTGGCTCAGGCCCTTAATCGCCTTCGCAGGAAAGCCTTTGTCTGCATACGCGAGCCATCCCTTGGCCCTGTCATGGGGTTAAAGGGCGGCGCGGCTGGCGGCGGATATTCGCAGGTAATTCCAATGGAGGACATCAACCTCCACCTGACCGGCGACATGCACATGATAACCGCCGCGCACAACCTCCTGTCCGCCATGCTCTACAACCATATCTACCAGGGAAACGAGCTGGATATAGACGAGAACCGCGTTGTGTGGCGCCGCACCATGGACATGAACGACCGCTCCCTGCGCGGCATGTTCGATATCACCGCTTCCTCCGAGGTGATGGCGGTAATGTGCCTGTCAAAGAGCCTGACCGATATGAAAGAGCGGCTGGGCAGGATAATCGTGGCTTACGACAAAAAAGGCAAAGCTGTAACCGCTCACGATCTCAAGGCTAACGGCGCTATGGCGCTTTTGATGAGGGACGCGCTCAAGCCGACGCTGGTCCAAACGCTTGAAGGCGATCCTGCCTTTGTGCACGGCGGGCCCTTTGCCAATATCGCCCACGGCTGTAATTCGCTCCAGGCCACCCATTTGGCCCTAAAGCTGGCCGACTATGTCATTACCGAGGCGGGGTTTGGCTCTGATCTTGGCGCGGAAAAGTTCTTTGACATCAAATGCCGGGTTGGGGACCTAAAGCCAAACGCGGTAGTGCTGGTGGTGACAAAGCAGGCCATTGAGCGCAACGGATACGAGAACGTAAAAAAGCATGCCGACAATATCAAGTTGTATGGTGTTCCCATCGTTATAGCCGTAAATGTCAAGGAAAAGGACACACAAGCCGACATTGACGAGATGGTAAAAAATTGCTCGCAATATGCGCCCACGGCGGTTTCCAGGGTATGGGAGCAGGGCGGCAAGGGCGGGAAAGAGCTGGCCGAGGCGGTCGTCAAAGCCTGCCAGCAAAAGTCGGATTTTAAGACCCTCTATGATGTTAACGAACCTGTCAAGGAAAAGATCAAAAAGATAGCCGGAAGCATATACGGCGCCGGCGGGGTCGACTACACTGAATCGGCCTTGCGGTATATTGATCTCTTAAATAGCAACTCACTTTCAAACCTGCCCATTTGTGTCGCCAAGACGCAATACTCCCTGTCAGACGACGCAAAGGCCTTTGGGGTGCCCCGGGGGTTCAAGATAACCGTGCGCGAAATAAAAGTGTCCGCCGGCGCCGGCTTCATTGTCGTCTACACGGGGAATGTCCTGACCATGCCGGGCCTGCCAAAGCATCCGGCCGCGGAGAACATGGACATTACCGAGGATGGTAGGATTGTAGGGCTGTTTTAGGTCTGATCTTAGTACTTTTCTCTTGCTTTTATGCTAAAATAAACATAATGAATGAACAGGAAATACAAAAAGAGATCGAGAGCATTACAAATCAAATTGTAGGAAGATATAAACCTCAAAAGATACTGCTTTTTGGGTCAGCCGCATGGGGAAAGATCACAAAAGACAGCGATCTTGATTTCTTAATTATAAAAGACGATGTGCCGTTTTATGGCATTGATCGTATGAGAGAGCTTGATCATATGATAGATTACAGCATTCCAGTTGATTTTTTAGTGTATAAACCGGAAGAATTTGAAGAAAGATTGGCAATGGGGGACCCGTTTCTTTCCATGATCAATAAAAGGGGTAAAATACTATATGGTGGACCAGAGAATAATTAAAGAAACTTCGGAGAAAGCAAGAGAGGCGGCCAAAAGGATAAGAGATTTTGTAATGGGCAAAATTTCTTAATATTTCATTAGACAAATGATCAACCAGAAGAAAATAGAAAAAGCCGTCAAAGATATTTTACTCGCTATTGGCGAAGACCCTTCCCGCGAAGGGCTAAGGGATACACCCAAGCGGGTGGCAAAAATGTACTCAGAGCTCTTTGCCGGTCTTCACAGGGACCCTGCCAGAGAAATATCCATCTTCCACAACGAGGACCACGATGAAATGGTCATGGTCAAAGATATTCCGTTTTATTCAATGTGCGAACACCACTTTGTGCCATTCTTCGGTAAAGCCCATATCGTCTATATACCCAACAAAGGCAGGGTTACCGGGCTTTCCAAGCTGGTCAGGGTGATCGAGGCTTTTGCCAGCCGTCCCCAGGTACAGGAGCGGCTCACGACCCAGATCGCGGACACGCTCATGGGCAAGCTCAAACCGCAGGGAGTCATGGTGATCATAGAGGCCGAACACCTTTGCATGTCCATGCGCGGGGTCAAAAAGCCCGGCACATTGACCGTTACTTCGGCCGTACGCGGCGTATTGCAAAAGAACGCGAAAACGCGCATGGAAGCGCTTTCCTTGATAAAAGGAGGCAACTGATGAAACTGGCAGTGATCGGCACCGGATATGTGGGATTGGTCACGGGCGCCTGCTTTTCAAGCCTGGGCAACCAGGTGGTCTGCGTCGATAAGGACCCGAAAAGAGTCGCCCTGCTGAAAAAGGGCAGGGTCCCGTTCTATGAGCCCGGACTGCCGGAACTGGTCGCCAAGAACACAAAGGCGGGCCGACTGAAGTTCACCAGAAAGCTTGCCGGGGCAGTTTCCTCGGCGGAGGTGGTTTTCATAGCGGTTGGCACCCCTTCAAGATCCAACGGCCAGGCCGATGTTTCGGCGGTCATTGAAGTGGCTAAAGAGATATCTGGCGTCATGAAGAAATTGCGTCATGGGCACAAGGTGATAGTCAACAAAAGCACTGTTCCCGTTGGCATGGGAGATATCGTCAGCAAGATCCTTGTCGAGAACAAGGTCCCCAAAAATAACTTTTCGGTGGTCTCCAACCCTGAATTTTTAAGGGAGGGCTCGGCCATTGGTGATTTCATGAGACCCGACCGAGTGGTCATCGGCGCCGACAACAGCCAGGCATTTAATATTATTACCGACCTGTATCGTCCGCTTAACGCGCACATTATCTTTACCTCTATCAAAAGCGCGGAGCTTATAAAGTATGCCAGCAACGCTTTCCTGGCCACCAAGATATCCTTTATCAACGAGATCGCCAACATTTGCGAAAGGGTGGGGTCTGACATTTCCGAAGTGGCCAATGCCGTTGGCCTGGACAAAAGGATAGGCCGGCATTTCCTGAACGCGGGACTGGGTTATGGCGGCAGCTGCCTGCCCAAAGATGTTTCCGCCCTGGTCCACCTTTCCCGCGAGAACGGACATGAGCCAATGCTGTTGAGCGCGGTAAGGGAGGTAAACGAATTCCAGATCGACGCTTTTATCGGCAAGATAATCAAAAAACTTGGCAACCTGCGGAGCAAAAATATTGCTGTTCTTGGCCTGGCCTTTAAGCCCGAGACCGACGACATGAGAGAAGCGCCCTCCATTAAGGTTGTGCAGGCCTTGATCAAGAAAGGGGCCAGGGTGAGCGCGTACGATCCCGCCGCCGCGCCCAACGCCAGTCGCCTTATAAAAGAAGCCAAACTTGTGAAAGACATGTTTACCGCCATCGAAGGCGCCGACGCTCTTGTGGTGCTAACGGAGTGGCCGGAATTCGTGGAGATTGACCTGGAACGCGTAAAAAAAGCGTTAAAGAGCCCTCTCATATTTGACGGGCGCAACATTTATGACAGGGGGCGTGTGGAAGACGCCGGACTGGAATACGTTGGGGTAGGCAGATGAAAAGAGTGCTGGTCACAGGCGGAGCCGGGTTTATTGGGTCCCACCTTTGCGACTTCCTGCTTGAACAGGGTTACAGGGTAGTCTGTGTCGACAATCTTATCACCGGCTCGAAAGACAACATCAAACATCACCTGAAGAACGCTCATTTTGAGTTCATCAAGCATAATATCTCAAAGCCGCTCAGGGTCAATGGGCCGCTGGACTATGTTTTGCATTTTGCCTCGCCGGCCAGCCCTATCGATTACGTGGAATATCCCATCCCCACCTTGAAAGTGGGCGCGCTTGGAACGCATAACGCGCTGGGCATAGCCAAGGCCAAAGGCGCGAAATTTCTGCTGGCCTCAACTTCCGAAGTTTATGGCGATCCATTGGTCTCACCGCAAAAGGAATCCTATTGGGGCAATGTCAACCCCATCGGCCCTCGCAGCTGCTATGACGAAGCCAAGCGTTTTGCCGAGGCCATCTCCATGTCCTACTACCGCATGCACGGCATAGACGTTAAGATAGTCCGTATTTTCAATACCTATGGCCCGCGCATGAGAAAAAAAGACGGGCGGGTGGTGCCCAATTTCATCAACCAGGCGCTGGCTGGCAAAGATATCACGGTCTACGGAAAGGGGAGGCAGACCCGCAGTTTTTGCTATGTTTCCGACCTGGTGCGGGGCATACACAGCCTGATGCTTTCAAAACACAACGGGCCGGTCAATCTGGGCAACCCGCAGGAGATAACCATTTTAAGGTTTGCCCGCGAGATCATCAAGGCCACCGCCAGCCGGTCCAGGATCAAATATCTGCCTTTGCCGCCCGACGACCCGCGGCAAAGACAGCCCGACATAACACTGGCGAAAAAGGTCCTTAAATGGCTGCCCGCGGTCTCTCTTCAGCAAGGCCTGCGGCAGACCATTGAATTTTTTACGAATGCTTAACATCCTCTTTATCAACCAGTTCTCCGAAATGGGGGGCGGGGAAAAAGCACTGCTGTCCATTATAAAGAATTTGGACAAAACAAGATACCGGCCGTCAGTTGTTCTGCCTCGAGCCGGTAAACTCTCTAAGGCGCTAAAGGACATGAAGGTTTCCTGCCATTTTGTTGCCATTGGGGAATATTCTGATGGCAGAAAAAAGCTTGTTGATGTCCTAAAATATCTTATTTTTTCATTTAATGTGGTACCAAAGTTAATTGAAAGGATAAAAAAAGACCATATCGATATCATCTATGCCAATTCTCCCAGAGTGCTCCCATGGGCTTGCCTGGCGGCCAGGGCTGGCAGGGCCAGGGTGATCTGGCATGTTCGCTGTATCAGTGGCAGACTGGAGAAAAAAGTCGCCTCAGCTTTTGCTAAAGATATTAAGATGATAATCGTCGACTCTCAGGCCGCGAAAAATTCACTGTCGGCCGGAGGTATCCCTGTAAGGGTCATACCTGCCGGTATTGATCTGTCGCTTTTTCCCGCGGGCCTGCCTTTTGGCGCGGGCGAACAGCCGCCGGTCATTGGCGCGGCGGGAAGGCTGGTGAAGCTAAAGGGCTTTGAAGACCTGATCATGGCGGCTCCAATAGTCCTTCAAAAGTTTCCAAACGTCAGGTTCACCATACTGGGAGACGCTCTTTTTGGGAAAGAAGATTACAAAGAACATCTTTCAAGGCTTATTGAAGATATGGGCCTCAAGGATAAATTTCTCCTGCCGGGTTTTGTCGATGACATGGCGGCGGCATATCGGGAAATGGGCCTTTTCGTCAACTGTTCCAGGTGCGAGGGTTTTGGATATGTGGTGGTCGAGGCCATGGCTTCGGGACTGCCCATTGTGGCTTCAGACATTCCCTCTGTCAGGGAGATAGCCGGTCAGGACGGCCGGATAGAATTTTACCAGCCTGGCGACACGGAAGGTTTGGCCGCGGCAGTCATTAAACTTCTAAAGGAGCCCTCACTGGCCATGGCTATGGCGGAAAAGAATAAAGCTGTGGTGAAAGAGCGGTTTGACGAGAAAAAACAGATAAGAAAGATAGAACAGATCATTGATCAGGTTTGCCGATAGCCTCGCCCAGGAAAAATACCGCCAGCGGCTGAACATACATCAATAATCTTACCAGTAGTGTCCCATCCATAATGTAACGGAAATGTATTTTCAAGAACGCGGCATAAAGGATGGTAGCAAGATTTAAAACCACCAGCAGGAACAGATATTTTAGGTTGGTTTTTACGATCCTGACGCAAAGCAGTAAAGAGGCCAGGAAGAAAGTGAACCAGCATATGTTCCAGTTGCCCTGAAGCGCCAGCCTGTTCCATATTTCCAACAATATTACTGCAGGTGAAATCCCCAATACTCCGGCAGGCAACATGCTTGTGTGGGTAAGATCGGACCTTATAGCGTAATCGGTACGAGGAGCATGGATAGTGGATTGAACAGTTCTGGCGATCAGTTCCCTGGGCAGTTGTATCAGGCCCATGGAATTTTCAAAGATGGTCCACGGCGAAGAAAAAAGCACCGCCAGTACCAGGAAAACCAGTATGGGCCTGGTTTTTTCCTTGAGCCCCCCGCCGTATCCGAACATCAGGTACAGTGAAAGCACTATGGCGTTCACAAAGAAAAAGGAAATGCCGCCTTTTTTTACTGTTATTGACAGGCCCAGAGTTATGGCCGAGACCATCAGGTACGGGTTCTTATTGCGAGATATCCACAGGAAAAGATAAATAGCCGAAAGGCTGTAGAAATATGTCTGCGGAAAATCCGCGTAGGCGGTCCCCGCGTGGTATATGATGAAGGGCAGGGTGGTCAGTAAATATGTGAAGAATACGCTTGATCCGCGGGAAAGACTTTTCCTCAAGGCAAAATAAAAAACTATTACCAGTGACAGGAACAAAAGCGGTCCGGTGATCTTGACCAGCGCGTCGTTGAAAGTTCCCATGGCCAGTAAGTTCCAGGCCTGTGATATGGGGGTAAAGTAGGGGTTGCCGGCGGCCAGTTTTTTTATCGCTTCACCCTGCAAACCGTGTTCCAGCCAGATCATCCTGGCCAAAAAGGTGTATCGTTCTATGGCGTCCCAGGTTACCACGGGCTTTACCAGCGCCGCAAAGAAAACAAGGAATATCCTTAGCATAATGAGAAGGGCGAATATCCTGGCGGCCAGCGCTGGCCAGAAAGGCTGTTCCAGTCTCTTGAAAAAGCCGATAAATGACAATACCGAGGACCTCAAGCCGGCACCGTCCAGGAAAACGATCTTTTTACGGAAAATATAGATCCAGGCAGGGACCATTATCAGCGTAAAGGCCAGCGATACTGCGGAAAGCTTAATGGGTAAATTAAAAAGTTTATTTGCCAGGAAGATGCCGCCGGTCATAACTCCTATGCCCAGGCCGTAAGAAAGTCCCGCTCTTTCCATCGCGGCAAACGACCCGCCTTTTCTGTCCAGCAGCGCCAGAAGGGTATAGCCCAGCAAGGCGGGGAACAGTACGGCGTACAGCAGACCCGGTATGACCATTTATTTATTCCCCTTCCTTTTGATCTTTAAAATGTATTCGCCATCCTTAAAAGAGGCGGCCATTGTTGCTCCCGGCAGGTCAGGCTTTTCCTTGGGATGATAAACGATCACGTATTCAGGCTCTTCAGAGCTTTGCCTGGGATAAAGATAAAAAGGAGGATAGAGGCTTTCGTAACTGCCAAACTCACCAATTATCTTGTAGCTGGCGCCCGCGGGTATCTTTTCCTCGCAGAACTCAAGGAATGGATACAGGCCCTTTCTCATAAGAGGTATGGAAGCCCTTTTATCCCTGAGGCTTTTTCCAAAATAAGTCGAAGCGTCCTGTTTAAATATCCCTATCTGGTTAAAGAGTGTGTTTGCGTCCAAAAGTACCCAGCAAGCGAATGTCAGAAAAAAAATGTGCCCGACCGAGCGGTAATAGTTGGCTCTGGTGAATCCGGTACGCATGTCAACTATAAAGATCACAAGCGCCCCGATCAATATTATGATGTAAAGATAGACATTTACCGGCACGCCCAGCACGGTACTGCTCTTAATGTTATTGATGGTCGATCCAATCACTTCTCTTCCCTGCGGTCCGGTGAATTCCTGGACGCCAGCCGTAAGATCGCTGGTAAAACTGCCGCTCGCAAGCTCGATCTGGCTTACCTCAACTTCTCCGGCTTCCGGGGGCATGGCTATAAGCATCTGGCTGGTAAAGCCTTTCCAGTTGGGGTTTCTCTTTTTAAGGTTGAAAACGTAGGTCTTAAATCCGTCAGACTTTTTCAGGTTGAACTGCACGCTTTTTTGCTGGTCATAGTCATGAGAATACGAGTTGATCCAGTATATCCATGCCGCTCCGGTTATCCCGCTTTTGATCTTAATGGTGCAGGTGTATATCCTTTCAGAATTTATGGAGACCGGCGGACTTACCAGGTAGGCGCCTTTTTCGCTGGTCTTTATCTTTACACTGCTTCCGGCCAGCTCAAAACCGCGGGCGTGCAAAACCTGCCACCTGTCCAGGGAGGGCAGTTCGGCCTGAGAAGGAATTGACAGGCCTGCCAGCAATAAAAGTAGTAAAATTGAGTGACGAAGCATTTATTTGTTATACATTATAGCA
>JAHJBW010000094.1 GCA_018813405.1 Candidatus Margulisiibacteriota bacterium
ATCGTATTTTTCGTTCTTGACATTGACCCAGGCCAGGCTTTCGATGGCCAGCAATTCTTCCCCTCCCCCATTTACCCTGGATATCCTGATCTCTTCCATTCCCTGCAGTTTGCCGGTTTTTTTGTCATGGGTCTCAAGCTTGATCACAGGCGGGATATCTTCCGGCAGTTTTAGCTGGTAGATGGCATAAGAACTGCCGGCGAACAATACCAGAAGCATAAAAAAACAAACCAGCTTTTTCATAGTAATGATCACTCGACCAATAAATACATTATCCCCAGCCCAATCAGGATAAAGATCAGCTGTAAAAGTGAACTGTGGGGCCTGATATCTTTGCGCAGTTCGGGGATAAGGTCAGAGGAAGCAATGTAAATAAACCCGCCCGCCGTGAACGGCACCAGCGCCTGCCCTATAGTACTTACTTCAATATGAAGTAAAAGTACGACCAGCGCGCCCAGCACCGCCGTCAAGCCGGAAGCAAAATTAAAATAGAGGGCCTTTACCCTGCCGAAACCGCCATGCACCAGCACGCCAAAATCGCCTATTTCCTGGGGTATTTCGTGGAACAGCACTGCCAGGGTGGTAGTGATCCCCAGCGGGACGCTTACCAGATAGGTCCCGGCTATGACCATGCCGTCTATGAAATTATGGAAGGCATCGCCAATAAGGTTCATAAAAGCTACCGGATGCGGATGCTGTTTGGAGGTCTCGATATGGCAGTGGCGCCAGCAAATGACTTTTTCAAGTATAAAGAACGCCAGTATGCCGCTTAAAAGATAAAGGGCAAGGTGTAAACTATAGCCAAATTCTTCCGCGGCCTCGGGGATAAGGTGGAAAAAGGCCCCGCCCAAAAGCGCGCCCGCGGATAAGCTTACCAGGTAGAGCAATATCTTGCGCAGGAAGTCTTTATTGACAGCAAACGTGAGCACGCCGACAAAAGAGACCAGGCTTACTATTATTACCGAAAGCAAAGTATACAGCCAGACCGTTGCCATGGTTCAATTATACTCCATAGACGATCTCTTGCAATTCTTTTATGAGCTCGTTCCAATACCGTTTCGTACCGGCATGGGGAAAATGCTTTTCAAAATCAGCTTCCTTGCTCTGAATGGCCAGCCATGAAACGTAATGAATTATCCTCATACCCTGCAAAAGCGGGATAAGCTCAAGAGAGCGGCGGGGAAAGTCGCGGAACAGCTCATAGCCGCTAATAAGCCAACCCATCTCTTTCTCACAGTTTTCCGGCTTATCGGGAAGCAGCAGCCACAGGTCCTGGACGGGCGGGCCAAAGCAAATATCGTCAAAATCAACAATAAAGATGCCCTCGTTGGGCCTGTGGATAAGGTTGCCCTTGTGGCAGTCGCCGTGGAGCAGGAGAAATTCCTGGCCATCAAACTTTGGAGAGGCCTTTCGCATGAACTGCGCGGCAATATTGTCAAAAGAGCTCTTGAACTCGGGCAACAGGTAGTTGGTTGAATATAGCACATCAAGGTGGTGTTTGGTTGCTATGTCGGGCCGCCAGGTGATGCGGTTGCTTTTTTGGTGTTTGGCCCCTGTGATATGGATACGGGCAATAAGGCGGCCCAGCTCAAGCCAGGTATCCTTGTCAAATTCGTCGAGGGCGCGGCCGCCTTTCTTGGGAAAGAGCGCGTACAAAATTGAGTTGAGCTCGAAGAGGGTTTTGCCGTTGATGGTCATGGGAGGGATGACGGGCACTTCTCTTTCGTGGAGCTCATTCAGGAATTGGTGTTCTTCAAGGATCATTTCGGGCGTCCAGCGGCCCGGGCGGTAAAATTTTACGATAAACCGTTCCCGGTTGTCATGCTCCTCAAGCTCATAGACGCGGTTAATATAACTGTTTCTGGGCAGTAGAAGATTGCTGACCTTTTTTTGCAGGGTTTTTTCGACGGCGTTAAGGATGGTATCGTGGTTTAATGGCTGCCAGATTGATTGGGTTGTCATATTGCTGTATTGGAAAGGATTTTTATAATATCCTCTCTATCCATTTCGCTTAAATTAGTCAAAATGGCCTTCTTCCATCTGCCATGCATTGTATTATAAATCATTCTAAGTTTTCTAAACTCATTCATTTCTTTAATAAAATCCAGGATCATTAACGCTTGTTGTGTATCCTTATCTGATTTGTCTTTTCTGGCGCGTCTTTTTTGGATCAGCAATTTATGAAGGGCAAATGCCGCCGGATGCGGGACATTCACAACCATATTGTTAAATCTCACACGAATTTTATTGTTTGCAAGAAAATCCAAATATCTTAGGGGCTGGGCATTCATTTTTAGTTTTGCCAGATGATAAGGTCTATCTGATCCCCTGCCCCTTTCAGGCACTAAAAACTCAACGATTAAATCAGGGTGGTTAAGCCTCAAATATCCTTTTCCGCCGACGAAATCGATAACGAAGCCCAGATCCTTCAATAATGCAGGAATATCAACTTCCTTTCCTATTTTAGGTGGTAAAGGCACAAGGAAATCAATATCTCTTGTTCTAATAGTGGGCGTATAATTTAAACCAGCGAAGAAATCCTCATAAAAATACAAACACCAGCTGCCAACAAGGACCAAATTTTTTAGTAAGCCTTGTTGGTCAAACCTTCTTAATACTTCAACACAGAGTTCATACTTCTTCTTTTCCACGCAATGATTTCCTTAGGAAAGCAATTTGTTGTTTGGTTTTTGATAATAATTTAGTATATTTTTCCCTTAATTTCTTTGCATTTATATATTCTTCTATTTCCTTTTTACTTAACTTGCCTTTATATTCAAGCTTGAATTTCCCCATTTTTCGCAAAATTAAATAATAATAAGTGTGTCCTTTTATTTTTTTTGCATGCAAACTGCCTTTTTTTAACTTGCGTAATTCGTTCTCATAATTTTTCTTCATTCTCAATGAATTTCTCAATTCTTCTCTTAAAACACTCTTAATAACCATTTCCCCGCCTCCAAAAGTTACTATACAAATATAGAAAAATCATACTTTGTATAGTAACTAATGTCAATACAACAAGCAAATTTAACAATCAACATATCCACAATTTAAACAGTGTCAGAGTTTATGATATAATTGAAATATCACGGAGGGGTAGCGAAGTGGTTAAACGTCCGCCTTAGGCGGATAAATCAGGTCTCTTACGAGTTCGGAGGTCCTGCGCCATAGGCGCATCTCCTCCTGAGGCGGACAGGCGCCTCTGGCGGAAAATCCTATTTTTATGTACTATGTATATGTTCTTCATAGTTTAAGTTATAATACCTATTATGTAGGAAGTACCGAAGATACTGAAAAACGTTTGTCTGAACACAATGCTGGAAAATGCAGATATACAAGTGGAAGAATGCCTTGGCAACTTGTGTATAAAGAAGAATATAATACCCGGGGCGAGGCAATGAAGAGAGAAAAGTTCTTCAAGTCTGGCCAGGGAAGAAAGTTTCTCAAAGAAAAAGTATTAATTACTCCTATGGAGGGGTAGCGAAGTGGTTAAACGCACCTGACTGTAAATCAGGTCTCTTACGAGTTCGGAGGTTCAAATCCTCCCCCCTCCAAAGTTAGAACCAGTATAATATCCTTATGATAATTGACGAACTAAAGAATGCCGCCCTCTATAAAAAAATGAGCCCGGGTATTGCCGACGCGCTTGATTATCTTTGCAATACAGACTTCTCACAGATTGCAAAAGGCCGCCATGAAATTGACGGCTCGCGCATGTACGCCCTGGTCAACGAGTACGAAAGCCTTCCCCGCGAAAAGGGAGTCTGGGAAGCCCACCGGCAATATATAGATGTGCAATATATTTACGAGGGAGTTGAACAGATCGGTTATGCTCCCCTCGATTCTTTAAAGATAACGCAAGCCTACAGCGCGGAAAAGGATTGTCTACTGCTAGAAGGGCAAGGAGATCTGCTTACTATGAGAGAAGGTTACTTCGCCGTCTTTTTCCCGCGGGACGCCCATATGCCCGGACTGGCATTAAAAGGTCCCGCGCCGGTAAAGAAGATCGTGGTAAAGGTGGCCTGTCAATAGATCTTCTCGTCTTATAATTTTACAGCGGGCTTTTAATGTTCCTTATGGCCGGATTGGTTACTTTTGTGTATATCTGGGTAGTGCGGATATTTTGGTGCCCCAAAAGCTCCTGGATATAGCGAATATCCACCCCGTTTTCAAGCAAGTGGGTGGCAAAGCTATGGCGCAGGGAATGGAAAGTGGCGCATTTTTTGATGCCGGCTTTTTTCAGGGAATTTTCAAAAACTTTTTGCGCGCTGCGTTCGGTCAGCCGCCCGCCGCGCTCGCTTTCGATGAGGAAATCATCCGGACCTTTGCCGGCGCTTAGTTTTTCGATATCCGGCTTGATCTTATCGGAGATCAAAGTCAGCCGGTCTTTTCGGCCTTTACCGCCGCGCACCATCAAAGTGTTTTCGCCAGGATCGATATCCCGTATTTTTAATGAAACCGCCTCGCCCACTCTAAGCCCGGCGCCATAGGCAAGGGCAAGCAGAAGGCGGTGTTTGGGGTTATCAACGGTTTTAAGGATCTGGCTTATCTCATTTTTTGAAAGCACTACCGGCAGGCTTTTATTGCGTTTAGGATGTTTAATGCCAATGTCCCGCCGCTGTTCATAGATATTGCGGAAAAGGTAATTAAAGGCATTAAGATATAGACTAATTGTTTGGGTTGAGTAGCCCTGCTCAAGTTTGCCAAGCAGAAAATCTTTGATCTGCTGATCAGTGATGTCTTTGGGGGATTTTTGATAAAAGCCGCATAGATCTTCAATGGCATGCATATAGGCCTTAATGGTTTTGGGGCTAAAATTCCTAAGCCGCATCTCTTTTTCGATAATATCCAGTAGTTTTTCCATGACAA
>JAHJBW010000095.1 GCA_018813405.1 Candidatus Margulisiibacteriota bacterium
ACTGGCTTTGATGAGGCAGTCTTTGAAACCGTGAAATGGTACAAGGAAAATCACCTGTGGTGGAAGAAAATAAAGGAAAAACAGAAAGAATTTCTGGCATTTTACGCGGATTGGTATCAGAAAAGATGAGGACAAAGACCATCCTGATGGCGCTGCTGCTTTTGGTTGTGGTTGTGATCGGCATAGCCTGGGGGATGGGGAGGGTTCCTAAATTTTCTGTCCCTCCGGAATTGCCTTCTGTTAACAACAAGATCTTTTTGGACGAGAGTGGAATGATAATCCTTGAGAAAGATGCTTTTATCCGGGACGAGCTTGGCAGGACCTTTGAACCGAAAGAAAAAGAAAAAATGGTCCGTATATATAACGATTCAGGCGATCTGGCAACAACACTTCCTACCAAATATGCTCCTGAGGATATTTTGATCTACCGGGGGACGCTCTTTGTCAGCGAAAAATTCACAAAAGATGATTCAGTGTGCTTTTTAATAGAACAATTCACACTTGACGGAAAAGAACCCGAACAGCTAAATCTTTGTTTTAGCGAAGGTTTGCCCTCTGTTGGGCGCGCGCCTGTCATTGACGTGGATAAGGATGGTAATATCCTTTTGGTTATCGCCGACGAAAAGCAGGGAATTTCCGAGATCTGGAAATTTGACACTGTCAGGTTGTCGTGGGGAAAAATTTACCGCTACGAAGCAAAAAAGATTGGAGGATGAGCATGAAGAAAGTACTGATCACATACTATTCGGAAACAGGGAACACTGAGCGTATGTCTGAGCTGATAGAAGAGGGGATGAACGATGCTGTGGGAGTAAAATGTGTTAGAAAGCATATTGAGAAAGTCAAAGTGGACGAGCTTTTAGAATATGATGCTATTATCATTGGTTCTCCCACATATTATGGCCAAATGGCCTGGCAAATAAAGAAGTTGCTGGATGATTCCGTAAAGTTCCACGGCAAACTGGACGGTAAGATCGGCGGCGCTTTCGCGTCGGCCGCGAATATTGGCGGCGGCAACGAAACCACCATTCGGGGTATCCAGGAAGCATTGCTTGTGCACGGCATGATCATTCAGGGCGATCCTTCTGGCGACCATTATGGGCCGGTGTCTATTGGTTCTCCCAGTACCCGAGAAGAGAAGCAATGCCGCAGGTTCGGGGAAAGGATCGCGAAGCTGGTTATTCGTTAAAGTCAGTTACGTTTTTGCGGACCTTCTTTTTTATTGAGGTGATCTTTTTGTCGCGCAGTATTTTTTCTTTTGCGCGTTTTGACCTTTTTCGCTTCTGTCGACGGATCTTTTCGATCTTTTGGAGTCGTTCGGTCTTTAACTTTACACCTTTTCTTCAATTTTTTCGCATAGCAGGCGCCAGGCCAGAAATCTGTTAAGCGCCTGGGACCTTGTTTGGGAGACTTTCACCTCTATGCCCGAAGGAACATGCTTTAGATAGACGCAGGTGGAGGTTTTATTGACATTTTGTCCTCCGTGCCCGCCGGAGCGAACGAACTTTTCGATAACATCCTTTTCTTTGATGCCAAGGCGATCGATCTTTTCTTTTAAACGGTCCATACCATTATCTCCCCGGTTATTATATAATAAATATATGGAAAATGTTCTGGCGAATATAAATATATCAGGTATTGCCTGCGATTCAAGAAAAGTAAAAAAAGGCGACGTGTTCGTGGCTATCCCCGGATTCAAGTCAGATGGTTCAAGATTTGTTTCCCAGGCAATTGAGAACGGAGCTTCCGTTATCGTTACAGAAAGCACAGAAGCACCTGTCCCCGCGGGGATAGAGAAAATTGTCGTTGCCTCGGCCAGAAAGGCTCTGGCAGAGCTTGCTTGCAGATTTTATGACCATCCTTCAGATAAGTTGAGGATTATTGGAATAACAGGGACCAACGGCAAGACTACAACTGCATATCTTATTCAATCAATACTTAAAGAAGTTGGTTACAAGACAAAATTGTTGGGCACCATTGATACTCCAACCGGCCTTACTACCCCCGAAGCGATAGATCTTCAAAAATGGCTGGCCCAATGCGTAAAAGATGGGGTAACCCATGTTGTAATGGAAGTCTCTTCTCATGCCCTTGAGCTTGACAGGGTGTGGGGAGTAGATTTCGATGTTGCCATTTTTACCAATCTTACCCATGATCATCTAGATTTCCATAAGGATATGGAAAGTTATTTCCGCGCAAAAAAGATGCTTTTCGAGGGGTTGGGAAAAGGCAAAAAGAAAGGTGCTGTTGCTATTGTTAATGTTGACGATGCATATGGAAAAAGGCTTATTGAAGTGGTCAATACAGAGGTTGTTACATACGGACTTGTTGAGGCCAAATACGAACTTCATGATACAAAATCTTCTTCATTGCCGGGCAAATACAATCAATACAATATCCTGGCCGCCTATGAATGCGGCCTGGTTTTTGATATTCCACCCAGGTTGATAAAAAAGGCTATTGAAAACATCAAGCCTATCCCCGGGCGTTTTGAAATGATCGAATGCGGACAGCCTTTTAAGGTTATTGTCGATTTTGCGCATACGCCGGATGCATTGGAGAAATTATTGTCAACCGTAGCGGAGGGTTTTAAACCTTCCTCTACGGGAAGAATAATTCTCGTTTTTGGATGCCCGGGGGAGAGGGATAAGGGAAAAAGACCTATTATGGGGAAGATAGCGGAAAAATATTCTGATTATTTGATTATCACGACCGATGATCCTCATAATGAGCCGCCGGAAAAGATAATTTCTGATATCACGACGGGAATGTCAAGGAAAAAGCCGTTTGAAACCATTGTGGATAGACGTGAGGCCATTAAGCAGGCGCTTCAAGTGGCCAGCAAGGATGATATTATCATCCTTGCTGGAAGAGGGCATGAGCAATGGCAGGATGTGGCAGGGGAAAAGGTGGAAATAGATGATAGGGCAATCGTTAAAAAATTGCTAAATGAGCATATTTGACACTAAAAGACCATACTTGACAATTCTTGATATTGTATTTATAATTAACTACAACCATGGAAATTCATCAGAATGAGATATATACTGCCGAAGAAACTATTTCCCTGTTAAAGATAAGCAAGAGCACATTTTTGAGACTTGTAAAAAAGGGCGTTCTTTCGGCGTGCAAGGTTGGCGGACAATATCGTGTCCTGGGCAAGGAAATATTACTGCTCTTTAATCCTGCATTGCAGGAAAGCGCTGAAAAGGCTTATCGAAAAGTAAAAGATTCCATAAAAGAAAAGATACTCAATTAATGATGATCAAAAATAAAACCTTTATAGCTTTCATATTTCTGTCTGTATATTTGGCCGGGATTGTCAATGTGTGTTTTGCCGCGGGCACGTCTGGCATAAAACCCATCAATACTTCTGATTCAATTTCCACCAGGGCCGCGCCGAACTTCATTCTTGAAAAGGAAATAACCCCCGCCGACTACATGCTTGGACCAGGGGACAAGCTTGATCTCCATATTATTTTAAGTGAAGGAGACGCGGTTGTTGATCAATCTTTTGTGATCGGGGCGGACGGTAATGTTTTCTTTCCAAAAGTCGGGGCGATATTCCTATCCGGTCTTTCACTTAGCCAGGCAAAAGATCTTTTGAGAAAGAAAATAGGTTCGATATATGACGACAAATTCGTCCTCTATCTTTTGCTTGCCGAACCAAAAAAGATCAAGGTCTATTTGACCGGCATGGTAGAAAATCCCGGGCCGGTCGTGGTTTATGACCACATGCGTGTTTCAGAGGTAATAAGCCAGGCTGGCGGTGTTGTCAGCGGCGGTTCCAATCGGTATGTGTTCGTAAAACGCAAGGACCAAAATGGCGTCTATGTTACCAAACGCTACGATCTTTACAGGGCTTTTAGAAATGAGGATATTACTCAAGATTTTGCCGTTCTGGCCGGTGATGTCATAGAAATACCTGATGCTGACGGGAATTTGTTGAGCCAGATTGACGGCAATGTCGAGGACAAACAACTGCTCAGGGGCCGCGAAACGTTCGTTTATGTTTATGGCGATGTCAACAGCAGCGGACGCTTTGAGTTTGTGCCGGGCAAGACAGTGGCCGATTACGTGAGCTATGCGGGGGGGCCTGTCCAGAGCGCTAATCTTTCGGGTACGACCGTAACAAGAAGGATAGATAATAGATCGAGTAAATACAGAATCAATCTCTCTGATGTCCTTTATAATGGGAAAGCGGAAAAAGACATGGAAGTGATGGGAGGGGATGTGATAAGTGTTCCCAGGAACTTCTTTTATTTTTCGGACTTTTCCAGCTTTGCTTCGATGGTCCTTACCGCGGTCGGTTTATATAATACTTTCTGGAAATAATGAAAATGCAGCAAGAAATTAACTTGAGAGATTATTTTTTGGTCATCTGGAGAAGAAAATGGGTGGTCGTTCTGGTGACCCTTCTGGTATTCTTCTTTGCGTTGTACAGGGTCAACAAAAGCCCTGTCGTCTATTCAGCTTCCACTACTGTTTTTGTGAGATCGGTTTCTGCGAAACCAGCGGCATCCAGCAAGCAGATGGATTTTGCCGGTTTACTTGGCGTGGAAAACCTTCCACAAACAAATTTTGACGAGTTGATCATGCTGCTTCAGTCAAAAAGCCTGGCTAAAGATGTGTTCTATAATCTTAAGCTCAAGGAAAAGATGCCTGGATGGAACGATCCGGCGAACAAGGATGAGGAATTAATAAACGATGTAAGGGACATGGTCATGGACCCCAAGATCGACAAGTCTCTTATGACGATCAGCGTTATGAACAAATACCCGGAAATTGCCGCGCTTATAGCCAATGAATATACTGAAGCTCTTTACGCGTATTGGAACAAATTGAATGTCACAGAATCCCAGCAGAAAAAAGCATATATTGAGGAGCAATTGCCAAAATTGGAAAGTGAACTTAACAGGATCGAGACCAAGGTCAGGCTTTCCACAGAGGTTTCTCCTGATGTTCAGCGCGATTACCAGCTCTATAGCGAGCTCCTGGTCGACATGAAAAAGCAATATGAAGATGTTAAATTGACACTGGCCAAAGAAGTGCGGCCTTTCACTGTCCTGGACAAGGCGCAAGTGCCCCACGAACCCCTCACGAAAAACAAAAATATGAAAATCGCTCTTTTTACTATTGCCGGCTTTATGTTCGGTATTTTTATTGCGACCATGGTCGAATACTGGAGTTATATATGGGCAGGCGGCAGGCCAAAAAGAACAATGTTCTAGTTGCCGGCAGCGCTGGTTTTATTGGGAGCAGGGTGTGTCAGTATCTGCTTGAAGCCGGCTGGAATGTTCTTGGCCTTGACAACTTAAATGATTATTATGACCCGCTTTTAAAAAAATGGCGTCTTCAAACGCTAAAAAAATATCCAGGTTTCACTTTCAGCAAGACAGATATCGTAAATCTAAAAAGTCTCGAAAAGCATTTTTATGCG
>JAHJBW010000096.1 GCA_018813405.1 Candidatus Margulisiibacteriota bacterium
CAACCACATCAAATGGGCCCAGCAGGCGCGCATCCGCCTTAAGATGAAAAACATGCGCTCAGGTTCCATTACAGAAGAGACCTTTAATGTCGGCGAAAAGTTCGAACCCGCCCGCATCGACTACCGCCCCATGCAATACCTCTATCACGACGAAGAAGGCGTTTACCACTTCATGGACCAGGAAAACTTCAATCAGATGGCCCTGACCAAAGAAAAACTGGCCGACACCGCCAATTACCTCAAGGACGGCTTTGTGGTAAATATAGCTTTTTACGGGGACGAAGCGCTCGACGTCAGCCTCCCCACTTCGGTAGAACTTAAAGTGGCAGAGACCTCGCCCGGCTTCAAGGGCGACACTGTCTCGGGCAGTAAGCCCGCCACCATGGAGACAGGGCTGGTGGTACAGGTCCCGTTCTTTGTAAAGGTTGACGATGTTTTAAAGATAGACACTCGCGACGGTTCATATATCGGAAGAGCATAGGAGGAACAACCATGGTTGACTTTAATATGATAAAAAAGCTTATTGACATTGTAAAGAACGAGGATATTTCAGGCCTTTCGGTAGAAGAAGGCGGGACCAAAATACAGGTCCACCGCGAACGCGGCGGCATCGTAAGCTCAACTCAGTCCGCTGCTCCAGCACAGGAAGCTCCTATGCCTAAGCCGGAGCTTGCCCCGAGCACCGAGCCAAGTCGAGGTGCCGAGGGGCCTAAACAAAACGAAGATGAAGGTCTACTCGCCATCACATCCCCCATGGTGGGCACTTTCTACGCGGCTCCTTCGCCCGATTCTCCCGCCTTCATAGGCGTTGGAGACGAAGTAAAGCCTGGCAAGGTCGTCTGTATTGTAGAGGCCATGAAGCTGTTCAACGAGATCGAATCCGAAATAAGCGGAAAAGTAGTTAAAATACTGGTAGAAAATGCCCAGCCGGTCGAATACGGACAGAAGCTGATACTGGTCAAGAAAAGCTAATCTAAATGAAGCGATGGAAAGTCCTTGAACAAGCTCCCGAAGCCAGGACCGAGCTGGCAAACAGTCTTCACCTTAATCCCCTTATAGCACAGATACTGATCAATCGCGGTATCTGCACCGCGGGTCAAATCGAAAAGTTCCTGGACCCAAAACTGTCGCACCTGAGCGACCCATTCGACATTCCCGGCATACAAAAAGCCGCGCAGAGAATATTTGAGGCCAAGGAAAAACAGCAAAAAGTGCTGGTCTACGGCGACTACGACGTAGATGGCGTTACCGGTACGACCGTACTGCTGGAAACGCTAAAACACATGGGTATTCACACAACCTATTATATCCCCTTTCGTTACGGGGAAGGCTATTCGCTGAACATGGAGGCCATCAAAAAGATCAAGCGGGAAAAAGTGGACCTTATAGTAACCGTGGACTGCGGTATTTCCAGCAAAAAAGAGATAGAGCTTGCCAATTCCCTGGGCATAGATGTGATAGTCACCGACCATCACAACCTGCCGGAAGAACTGCCGCCGGCCCTGGCAGTGATAAATCCCAAGATGATCAAAAGCGAACATCCCACCAAAGACCTGGCCGGCGTGGGAGTGGCCTTTAAGTTTGCCTGGGGCCTGCTCCGGCTGGCCGGCATCAGGGACCGAGAGTTCCTGACAGAACTGCTGGACATGGTCTCCCTGGGCACCATTGCCGATATAGTGCCCCTGACCGCCGAGAACCGCATACTCACCGTCCATGGCTTGAGATACCTTAACGGGAAGAAGAGGATGGGCATTAAGTTTTTGACAGAGGCCGCCTCCATATACAAAAAGCTCAGCATAAGGGACGTTAACTTCGCGCTGGCGCCACGGCTTAACGCCGCGGGAAGGCTGGAGCACGCCTCCCTTTCGGTAGAACTGCTCACCGCGCACGATCCGGCCAGGGCCAGGAACAACGCCAGGGAACTCAACCGTTTGAACGGCCAGCGACAGCAGATAGGCAAAAATATCCAGAACGAAGTGCTGGAGATAATATCGCAGGAATCACCCGACCTGCAAAAGATCATAATCCACTCCGGCCAGGGCTGGCACCCCGGCGTAATAGGCATAACCGCCGCGCAGATAGTGGAGAAATTCTATCGCCCCGCCATCCTGATAGGGATAAACGAGGGCATTGGCCGCGGCTCGGCCAGGTCCATTGAAGGCTACAACATTTATAAACTTCTTGAAGCCAACAACGACCTGTTCGTTGAGTTCGGCGGGCATGCCGCCGCCGCCGGATTTGAGATCCGGCCGGAAAACATCGAAGAGCTCAAGAACCGCATACGCAACAGCGTCCAGGAGCTTATTACCGATGAGACCTTTTCGCCTATCATAAAGATCGACACCGAGCTAAAACCCATTGATATCTCTCTTAACCTGATCAAAGACCTTGAGGCGCTGGAGCCATTCGGGGAGGGAAATCCCGCTCCCATCTTTATGACCAGGGCGCTCAAAGTGGTCTATACCCGCCGCGTCGGCTCGGTGGGCTCTCACCTGCGGCTCAAACTTTCGGACGGCAAGGTGGGACTGGACGTGATAGGCTTTGGGCTGGGGAAGCTCGAAGACACCCTCTCTTACGACAAAACATACGACATCGCCTATAAGCTCGAGACCAACACCTGGGACGGGTTTGAGGTGGCGCAACTCAATCTGGTGGACATAAAGGAATCCTAGCCAAGCCTTCCCGCAAATACCTGAAATTTTCTGCAATTACTCAAGATAACGGTTTATAGGGGATAGAAGCCTATGCTTGGTACAAGCGGAATAACGCCCCGTGCAAATTGTTACGCACAAATACTCATGGCGCACATTGCCACGACTGCCGGACCCGATTTTAAGTTCTTCAGCGGAAAACCCTTTATTCCAAGGCAAATGGAGGTCCATCTGCCCAACGACCGCGGGGTTGCCTGCAACCTGGCATGCACACACTGCCAGGGCAAATATCTAAAGCTGGATGTTGCTTCAAAAATTAATTACGACGCCAAGCTCATGGATATTATTAAAATGCTCGGGGGAAAGATACCCCTTTTCGTCATATCAGGCGCCTATACCGAGCCCACCTTGAGCTCCAACCTTGAAAGCATCCTTGAAACCATAAAAACCAGCGGCGCAAATTTTGGACTGCATACCAACGGCGTTCTTCTGCCAAGAATGGAAAGGAACAGCCATTTCCTGCAAAAGCTCTTTGATATGGCTACCGAGGAAGACTATGTGACCCTAAGCCTTGATGCCGGTGACCGCAATTCATATAACGCCACCAAAGGAGTTAGCGGCAATTATTTCGACCGCCTGCTCGAAGCCTTAAAGATCATATACGCGCACAGAAAAGGATCCTCAAGCCCTCTTAGCATAAGGGTCACCTACCTGTTGAACGAACACAACTCATCCTTATCACAGCTCGCCTATGTCAAACAACTCATGACCGACCTGGGGGTAGACTCTTTACGGTTCTCCATCCCCTACGCTTACTATGGCGCTTCCATCCTGGAGTGTCTGGAGTACCGTATCCTGTTCGAGCGCCCGTTTTATGAGCAGGTATGGCCCAACCTGTCTTCGCTCCTCTCTACCAGCCGGGAAGAAAAACCCCTGATTTTTGCCTTGCCGCCCGACACACAGGACATAGGAATGCTGTTCAGTTTCAATACCTGTTTTATCGGTTATTTTTCAATGACCCTGGGGGCGGACGGCCACTTTTACCGATGTTCTTCTTCGGCGTTCCCAAGCTTTCCTGGATTGCGGCTTGGGAAGCTCGACGACGCCCTCAACAACATCGAGCAGGTCTTTCTGGCTAACCAATCTTTATCGTTCGATCCCCTGCAAAGCTGTTTTCCCCATGGCGCCCGCTGCAATCGCGTGGCCATGGACATAAACGACGCTTTAAAGGACCGTCCGGAGTGCCATGGCAGGTAAGGTAATGCAGGTTGGCCTTATCGGCTGCGGCCGGTGGGGCAAGATACTTGAATTTTTCTTTGCCCTCCACCGGGCTTTTCGGAAAGATAAGGCTAAGCTTCGTCCATCCCAGAAAGACCCGCAAGATCATCGCCAGGGTGACCATGGAATGCTGGTCTATGATAACGATACTTATTATTATGACCTGCTAAAAACCGATGAATTTACTCGTTTGGCCGCCCATCCAGAACTATTTCGGGAAGAAGTTGCTTCCCGCGATCCCAGGCTCACCAACATTTGCCAAGATCCACAGCAACCGCAGTGATATCCAAATAGCCATTAAATCAAAGAAATACAGGGTTGAGCCCCTAACACAGCAAGTTAACTGGAACACCTTGCCAAATCCCTACCCCTTCTCCGATGTCTTTGTGGTGTGGGAAGAGAATGCTTAACGCCTTACGCTTCGCCGTTTCGCAAACTACGCCGTCCGCCTTACGCATTGCGCCATCTATGCTATACTACTATTCTATGAAAGTCTTACTCATCGGCTCGGGCGGAAGAGAACACACGATCTCTTGATAATGTAAGATTATACTTGACAAAATTGGCATAATTATGTAAGATTTAATTATTGTGATATTTAAGCGTAAAATTGAGCCTATATTAGCCGATCAGCTAGAAAGCAAGGAAATAATCGTCCTGACCGGCATGCGCCGGGTTGGAAAGACTACCCTTTATAAGTCAATTTTTGATCAAATAAAAAGCGACAACAAGGTGTTTTTGGACATTGAGAATCCAATAGAGCAAAAGATCTTTGAAGAAAAAGATTACAACAATATTTGGGCCAACCTCAAGCATTATGGCATATCCCATGAGCATAAGGCATTTATTTTCCTTGATGAAATCCAGGCCTTTCCTGAAATAGTCAAAGCCATTAAATATCTTTATGACCACTACGATGTTAAATTCTTTTTGACCGGTTCCAGCAGTTATTATCTAAAAAACCTGTTCCCAGAAAGCTTGTCCGGCAGAAAGATCGTTTTCGAATTATTTCCCCTCGATTTTGAAGAGTTCTTGATATTCAGGAATCTTGAACCGGCCTTTCCTTTTGAACTGCTTGATAAGGAACATGGCAAAAATGAAATTCATTATGAGAAAACCCAGAAATATTATGATGAATATCTGGAATACGGGGGATTTCCGCAGGTGGTCCTGGCGGAAAACTACGAACAAAAGAAGCTCTATTTGAACGATATTTTCAAGTCATATTTTGAAAAGGATGTTCAATCCATCGCTGATTTTAGAGACATAAACGCTTTTCGCGACCTTCTCTTATTATTATTACAGAGGGTCGGGGCAAAATTAGATATAAGCAAACTTTCATCCGAGATCGGCGTTTCGCGGGAAACGATCTATTCTTATCTTGCTTTCCTGCAAGGCACTTATTTTATTTATCTGGTCCCGCCTTTTAGCCGCAATGTGGACCGCGAGGTGAGCGGCGCCAAAAAAATATATATTTGCGACAATGGGATCGCGAACCAATTCAGCAAAGTGAATGAGGGCGGGCTTTTCGAGAACGCGATCTTCCTGAATTTAAAAAAATACGGCGAGATCCGATATTATCAAAGGCGGTCCGGCGGGGAAATAGATTTTATCTTGCCGGACAGAAAAGCGGCAATTGAAGTAAAACTAAGCGGATCTGACGCGGAATTAAAAAAATTATCTTCCTTATCTAAAGCGCTTAGCCTGAAAGAATATTATATTGTTTCTAAAGAATTTATTGATAAAAATAGATTTATCCCGGCTGTTAATCTATAGGAGGCCTACATGAAAATCCTTCTCATCGGCTCCGGGGGAAGAGAACACGCACTAGCATGGAAGCTAGCGCAAAGCCCCAAAGTTAGC
>JAHJBW010000097.1 GCA_018813405.1 Candidatus Margulisiibacteriota bacterium
AAAAAAGCCCCGCAAGTTTGACCTCGCGGGGAATGGAAGAAATGCCATTGCAGCAGCCTAATTATCAAAAGGCCAAAGAGGCACGACAGGCAGGCCGCCAAAGTCTTCGATAGCGACCTGCACGCTGAGGTTGCTCGTGTTTATGAAAAGCTGCCTCCCTTCGCTCTTCCCCATCCAATACGCCAAGTGCGGAAACTCTTGAACCTTCTTGGTGCGGGACAAGGTGAATAAAACTCCTTGAAGAATGGCAGGCGGTGCCACCTCTCTTGGCAACCCAAGGCCTTTTTGATTTAAAAGACCCAGAGTAATCCAGCTTTTCAAGTTAACTAGGTAATACCCCGGTTCAGGGTTTTCAACCCAGTTCAAATCCCCCGGACCATGCGGAAACAACCCGCACCAGGCAAAAACCCACCCCGCCCTCCCTTGATCGTTTTGCTTAGCCACCTCATCCAAAGTAATAGGTAGCCAAGGCAAGATGGGATTGTGAGGGTTAAGTGCCCGGGGATGAACCGGCAGGTTCCAAGCTTTTGACCATTCTTCTGCCGTGACGACTTTTCCCGGTCCCAGTTTTTCCAGGACTGACCGCAAGCATATTCCCGGTTTTGACATCTGCATGGTTATTCCCTCCCGTGTTTGAGTTTTGATTGTCAATGAATTTTCTTAATTAAAGCGTACCTTAAAAATCACTTTTATTCAATTAGTCTATAAATAATTGATTTTTTCCTTACATTCTGCTATATTTTAAAATACCTGACATCTCCCTCCCCTAATAAGGGGAGGGTTAGGGAGGGGTCACATATTTATGAAATACCAATCTAAAAATTTAATTCTGCTCATGGGAGATATCGGAATATTATATCTCTCTCTTTATCTTGCTCTATGGCTAAGGTACTGGGAAAGGCCGGAGCCTAGTCTTTGGGCGACTCATTTGTGGCCGTTCACTTTGATTTTTATCGGCTGGCTGATAATTTTTTATATTTTTAATTTGTACAATCTCCACCTAGCTGTAAATAATTTTCGCTATCTGAAATTGGTAGTTCAAGCTATGCTCACTTCGGCTGTCTTGTCGCTGTCATTCTTCTATTTGATGCCGCAAATTGAAATCGCGCCAAAAAGGAATCTTTTAATTTTCATATTTGTCTTTGCCGCCCTCTTTTACCTTTGGCGGCTATTTTTTAATTGGCTGATTAAAGCCCAGCTTCCCAAAAATAATATTGCCATCATTGGCTATAATAATCGGGTTGAAGAAATTATCGAAGAGTTGAAACAAAAGCCTCACCTGGGATATAAAATTTCTTTCATTATCGACGACCAGAGCAAAACCGAAAAACATGAAATCAAAGGGGTGCCGGTATTTAAAAAAATAGCGGGGCTGAAAGATTTAATCAGGCAATACAAAATTACCACCATGGTGCTGACAACCGATCCCCATGAATCTGCTGAATTGCGCTCTCTGCTCTTCAAGCTTCTGCCTTTAAAGATTAGCTTTGTCAATCTGCCTAATTTTTATGAGAATATTACCGGGAAAATTCCGATTGAAGCCATAAATCAAATGTGGTTTTTGGAAAACCTAAGTGAGAGTAAGAAAAAATTCTTCGATGTCTTTAAGCGCTTGTATGATATCATCTTCGCTTTTATAATTTTGATAATAACTCTTCCTTTTTGGCCTCTTATCGCTTTAATTATAAAATTAGAAAGCAAAGGACCAGTCTTTATTAAAATGAAAAGGCTGGGAAAAAATAACAAGCAATTCAAAATGTACAAATTCCGCTCCATGCGCGAAGAGGGCAACGCTCGCACGGCAACAATAGAAAACGACCCTCGCATCACTAAATTCGGCGCCTTCATCAGAAAAACCAGAATTGATGAAATCCCGCAGGTGATAAATATTATCAAGGGCGAAATGAGCTGGGTCGGCCCCAGGCCAGAAAGGCCGGAACTGGCGGAAAAATTGTCAGAGAAAATTTCTTTTCTAAACGAAAGAACCTTGGTCAAACCGGGCGCCACCGGCTGGGATCAGATTTCCGGAGAATACCATTCCCCCTCAACAGAAGATACGCTCAAAAAAATACAATACGATTTCTTCTATATAAAAAACAGGTCAATTTATCTTGATCTCTCTATAGTCCTCAAAACTATCTCTACAATATTTTCCAAAAGTGGAAGATAAAACATCTGTTTGACAAGAAAAATAAAAAATGCTAACTTCATGAGTTGGCATTTTTAGGGTAAGAGGCGCCAACCAACATCAACCAGGCTTGAAAGGAGACCGGAAATGGAGACAACGCTTGAAGTCAGGGCCACGACGGCCGAAGAAAGGGTTCGCGCCCTGGAAGGAATGCTGGAACAGGCCCGAGCCGAAATCCGGCAAGCAAAGTCCCAGCTCGCCTCCAATGTCACGAGCTGGGTCATTCCCATCCTAGAACGACTGAGGAGTAGCGACCTGTCCGAAGAGCAACGCCTCATGCTCATCACGGCGATGAACACGCTCAGGGACATCGTCCAGCCCTTTCAGCAGTCGCTCTCGACGAGGTTCTCCGGCCTTACCCCCAGGGAGGTCGAAGTGGCCAACCTGGTCAAGATGGGGCTCACTTCCAGGGATATCGCCAAGCAACTCGGCCTTACCAAGCGAGCCGTGGAGTTTCACCGCGATTCCCTCCGAAGGAAGCTGGGCCTCAAAGGAAAAGGGA
>JAHJBW010000098.1 GCA_018813405.1 Candidatus Margulisiibacteriota bacterium
CATTTCGCCCAGGAATTTTTAATATAAAATCATAATTCCAACATTCAGAAGTTGAGTCCTTCTTCAGCCACTCTTCCAACTTACTTCTGTCATCCATGCTCTTAATGTTTATAGTAGTTAAATCTTGCATTTCATCAATCCATCCATATCTTTCATCCCCCCCCCCCAAATGTTTGCCGGGCAAACATTTTGAAAAGCTAGAATATTTCGTCTAATTTTTCATTGATAGCGCTAAAAACTGCAGATATTTTACCCTCAGGGTTGTAGTTTACCTCAATCCTAATAGACTTTTTGCGCGGTTCAATCCTCACCCTCGACCCATCCTTCAGCTCCCTCACCTCCGGCGAAAATACCGGTATAGGCGACTTGCCCTTCAATGACATTATATACGCTATGCTCACAATGTCCTCCGCCCCTATCTTGTCCTTCAATATCTTCGCCAATATCTTGAGCACCAAATCCGGGTCCTCTGCATACTGCGCCAGCGTCCTGGCATGCCTTATACATATCTTGTCCGCCCTCAACGCCCTCAAAACCTCTTTCGGCAAAGTGAATATCTTCAAAAGCTCCGATACCCTCCCACGACTGCGCCCCAACGCCTTCGCCACATCAATTGCCTGCATGTCGTATGAGTTCACCAAAAGATGAATTACCTCCGCCTCCTCCATAGGCAGTAAATTGCGCCGCACCAGATTCGCTATCATCTCCATGCGCAACGCTTCCCTGTCCTTGTGAACATCCACCACCACCGCGGGCACAAGGGTTGAAGGATCCGCCCCCAGTTCGTCCAACGCCATCACCCGCCGGTTGCCGTCTATGATGATGTACTCACTGCCAGACTTTCTTACCACTATGGGGAAAACAATGCCTTCGGATTCGATGGAGGTCTTTAGCTCTTCCAGGTCGTAACGCAAGTCTTTCCTTAGTTGGGGGGAGGAGTGATTAAGTTTGTCTAGCCTTATTTGGGCGATCTTCATGCAACTCACCCCCTTTGTCCCCCTCTCTTACTTGCCCCGAGAGAAATCGAGGGGGAAAGAGAGGGGGAATGACCTAGTAGATACTGATTATCCCCTCTATTTTTAAGAGAGGGGCTTTGGGCTGAAGTTTGGCTGGAGGAAATTTGGGGTGAGTTAAGGGGTAAGTTCAAAGCACCCTTCAACCTCCTCACCACCTCTTCAATATCACCTATTACTTCAACATTCTTAATACGCATTACTCTGAACCCCATTGTTTTAAGAGCATAATCTCTGGCTTGGTCGTACTTTTTTCTCTTGTCATGTATTCCCCCATCCAACTCTACTATCAAGCCGGCCTCGTGGCAATAGAAATCTGCTACAAAAAATTTATTTTGTCCCTTCCAGGTAAAGACTACTGGATATTGTCTTAGAAACTTTTTTCCGTCCAACTTGCGATTTCGGACTACCTTCCACAACACGTGTTCCGCCTCAGTCTGCTCCCTGCGTAGCTTACGGACGGTTTCTTTAACTAGTTTGCTGTTGCGCTTTCTTATAACTCACCCCCTGTATCCCCCTCTCTTACTTGCCCCGAGAGAAATCGAGGGGGAAAGAGAGGGGGAACAAGCTAATAAATACAGGCTAGCCCTTCTCTTCCTAAGAGAGGGGCTTTAAAAGAATATTATACAACAAAGGATCGATGGGGTGAGTTAAGAACCAAACACAGCGAGGAAATCTCTCTTCAAGGTCAGAAATTGTGACCTTGAAAACTGGACAGTTTTACTTTATCTAAATATTCGTAATACCTTAATTCTTCATTTTCGGCAAGTCTACCCCTGGCACCTTGACTCCAGGCTGGCCAACTCCCGGGCAATATCCGGGGCCGGTGCTCCAGCTCTTCATGCCGTAATTGCGGCCGCCAACAGGATAAACCCCGCCGAAAGACGAGAAGAGCAGTATTATGACCGCGAAAACAGCAATGGCTACGGCCAGTACGCGGCCGGACATCTTTACCGTCTTGCCCGCCCGCGCTTTCTATGGTAATATTAAACAGACATGACACAAGAATTCGAAGCAACACACATAGAACCCCCAAAGAGTGAAGCGGAAGAAGGCGACGTCGAGGCCCTGATACAGGGCGCCATAAAAGAACTGGAACAGACCAAAGCCGCCAAACCCGCCGAAGAAAAAATAAAAGTAGAATCTTTCACGGCCACGCCCATTACTCCGGCCGCGAAACCAGCGCCGGCCGCGCCCGAAAAAAAGGCCGAACCAGTAAAACCAAAGGCCGAGCCCAAAAAAGAAGCGCCCAAAGAGCCCGAATCCCCCTACGCGCAGACCTTTAAGGAATATAAACAGGGCGATATCATAACAGGCAAGGTCGCCAGAGTTGACCAATCAAGCGTTCTGGTCGACATAGGCTACAAAGCCGACGGCATCATCACCAACGACGAGATCAGGTCCAGCGACCAGCTCAAGGTCGGGGACACCATAAAGGTCTATATCGACAACCTGGAGAACAAAGAAGGCTATGTCGAGCTTTCCAAAAAGAAGGCCGACTTTGAAGCGGGCTGGCATCTGGCCAACGAGGCCTTCAAGTCAAAAAAACTTCTGCAGGCAAAAGTGACCAGCGCTGTAAGGGGCGGCCTGGTAGTGGAATGCGAAGGCATCCACGGCTTTGTCCCCGCCTCGCAGGTGTCCAGAAAGCCCGGCACAGAGCTGGAATCCCTTAAAGGCCAGACCATTCCCGTAAAGGTCATCGAGGTCAACCGCCGCCAGGGCAAGGTAATTATGTCCAATAGGAGCGCCGCCGGCGAAAAAGAACGCGAAGACGCGAAAAAGCTTATCAATGAGCTAGAGGTCGGCCAGACCAGGCGTGGAAAGGTCTCCAGCCTCAAGAACTTTGGCGCCTTTGTCGACCTGGGCGGCATAGAAGGACTTGTCCACCTGTCCGAACTTTCCTGGAAACGCGTCAAAAACCCCGGCGATGTTCTAAAAGTAGGACAAGAGCTCGACGTCTTTGTCCTGGGCGTTGACAAGGTCAACAACAAAATTGCCCTGGGACTTAAAGAACTTCAGCCCGACCCGTGGGAGACCGTGAAAGAAAAATACAAACCCGGCGCCATCGTAAAAGGCAGAGTCGCCAGGCTGGTCAAATTCGGCGCTTTCGTTGAGCTTGACGAATATCTCGAAGGCCTGGTCCATATAAGCGAGCTTTCCACGCGCTCTGTCCGCAATCCCGAAGACGCGGTAAAACCCGGCGACGAGGTGGAAGTTAAGATACTAAGGGTACTGCCCGACGAACAAAAGATAGGCCTTTCCATAAAAGAAGCCCTGCTGGACAAAGAAAGAAAACAGGTCCAGGAAAAACAGGCCGAAGCGTCCAAAATAACCATTGGCGACATAATAGCCGAAAAACAAAGACAAAAGGCCGAAACAGAAGAGGACGAAGAACAGGTCGAAGGCAAACCCGACACAAATGAAGTTCCTTCAGAAGCTTGAAGAAGCCTCTAAAAAGAACAAAAGCCTGCTTTGCGTGGGCCTGGACCCCGACCTTTCCAAAATACCCAGGAATTTCCGCGATAAGCTGGACCCCATTTTTGAGTTCAACAAAAACATCATAAACCAGACAAAAGACTACGTCTGCGCCTACAAGCCCAACGCGGCATTTTACGAAGCCCTGGGCAACCCGGGGACCGAAAGCCTGAAGCGGACCATCGAATATGTGAAGGTGTTCGGCATTCCCGTCATCCTCGACGCCAAACGCGGCGACATAGGCAACTCGTCGGCAGCCTATGCCAAAGCCGCCTTCGATGTTTTGCGCGCCGACGCCATTACGGTAAGCCCCTACATGGGCAAAGACTCCGTCCAACCCTTCCTGGACTACCGCGACAAAGGCGTCTTTGTGCTGTGCCTCACCTCCAATGAAGGTTCAAGGGATTTTCAGGCTTTCATGTACATGAAAGTCGCGGAAGCCGTGTCCAAATGGAACAATAATGGCAATTGCGGGCTGGTGGTCGGCGCTACCAGGCCGGAGCAGTTAAAAGAAATAAGCGCGGTCTCCGGCGATATGCCTATTTTAATACCCGGCGTTGGCGCGCAACAGGGAGACCTGGAAGCCGTGGTAAAGAACGGCGGGCCGCGCCCCATAATCAATTCTTCCCGGGGGATAATCTACGATAAAGATCCGCATCGCGCGGCCAAAGAACTAAGGGACAGGATCAACGAACTGCTTTCTTCTTAGGATATCGGGCCGTAACGTTAATTGAGATCCCGCCGCGCGCGTTAAAATTACCGACAACCTCCGCCCTTTTGGGCTGGCAGGCCTTTACCACGTCTTCTAGCACCTTGTTGACCACGTTTTCATTAAAGATGCCCAGCTCACGGTAAGCCAAAAAGTACATTTTGAGCGACTTTAGCTCCAGACAAAGCTTTTCCGGCACATAGCGTATGGTTATGGCGCCAAAGTCCGGCAAACCCGTCCTGGGACAAATGGACGTAAATTCCGGTATCACTATTTCTATTTCATACTGTTTGTAACTGTTAAAAAATGTAAGTATGTCAGGCAGTTTTTCTTTGATGCCGGCCTCCGAATGCTTTTTTGTGTACTCTATCATTATCGTATCCTCCTATAGTGTGGAATCCGCGTCCTGCAGAGAGCGCAGGTATTTGTCACTGCCAAATTTCATGGCGTCGTGCGCCTCGACACAGGTCAGCACCTCGTCCTCTACTCCTATCTTTCGCAGCATTTCCGCCCCAATTTCACCGTGATGTTTGTAGACGAAGAACTTCCTGAAAAAGCGCGGGGTCCCGTCCTTCATGCCCCTTTGGGACAAAAGGTCGTACAGCCAGGGTGAGAGACTTTTTAACGCCACCATGGCCGCCTTGTCAAATATCGAAAGCCGTACCGCCGCCTTGCCTATGTCGTGCAAAAGACCGATCTTGGCCAGCTTGTGGCCGTCCAGGTCGTGCCTGCCCTTTAGCGAGTTGAGCATCTTTTGCGCCACGACCACCGCGTGCTTTTGTTCGTAGTCCGGCAGTGAATTAAAAAGCGCCTGTTCCTGTATGTCCAGGTGCCGCCGTACAAAGACCCTGTCCTCGTCGTTCATGGCGGAAGTAAGTCCGAACTTAAGCTGTCCGAAGCGGTATTTTAACCTGTCAAGCATCCAGCGCTTTCCTTAGAGCTGTGACGAATCTGGTGATGGCGGCCCCGGACGCCTTTTTACCGACAAGGTCCACCAAAGCACTGCCCACTATAACGCCGTCGGCGTACTTTGCCGCTTCCTTTGCCTGTTGAGGCGTGGAAATGCCAAAGCCCACTGCCACCGGCTTGTCGGTGTATTTCTTGACCCTGTCCACCAGCCCGCCAATATCGGGCGTAAGCGCCTGCCTTTTGCCGGTAACGCCTTTAAGCGAGACCAGATAGATAAAGCCCGACGAAGCGTCGGTGATCATTTTTATTCTTTTGTCCGTCGAGGTCGGCGCCACCAGGAATATCTGGTCAAGATCGCCGGTCTTTACCTCGCCGCAACGCTCCTCAGGAGGCAGGTCCGGAACGATAACGCCGTCAACCCCGGCCTTTTGCGCGTCTTTGTAGAACTTGTCAATGCCGTACCTTACTATTAGATTGTCGGAAAGCATTAATACCAGGGGTACTTCGCTTTTTTTGCGGATATTCCTGGCCAGTTTTAGGACATCAGCCAGCGAAACGTTCTTTTTGAGCGCCCTCTGGTGCGAGGCCTGGATGACCGGCCCGTCGGCCAGGGGGTACGAAAAGGGAACGCCCAGTTCTATAATGTCCGCGCCGGCTTTTTCAAGCGTATAGAACAGCGCTTCGGTCTTTTCAAGGGACGGATCCCCTGCCGTGATATAGGTTATGAGCGCTTTGCGATTTTTAAAGGTTTCGGATATCTTTGACATAGATTTAATCCCTATAAATGTCTTTGCGATGGCCAATC
>JAHJBW010000099.1 GCA_018813405.1 Candidatus Margulisiibacteriota bacterium
AGGTTCTTGAAATTTTCCTGATTGATCTTTTTCAGTTCGTTTTCCAGCTTTTTGCGATTGGTGTTGTTGACAAAGATCATTATCACTCCGTCGATCTTGTTGTCCAGGGTCCGGTAGGGCTTTATATACACGATATACCAATTGTTATCCCTGTCGTTTATTTCAAGGGTCTTTGGGCGCAGGGTCTCTATCACCGCGTGGAGATGTTCCTCAAGGTCGGGGATATCCACACTTAGCTTGATCTTGCCTATTGGCCGGCCGATGTCCGATGGGACCAGATTAAGCGTTTTCTCCGTCTGCGCGGTAAGGCGGCGGATCACCAGGTCGGTCCCCAGCATGACCACCGGCATATTGATACTGCCGAGCAGGTTGGTAAGATCGTTGTTCAATACCGAAACCTCGGCGTTGCGGTTTTGCAGTTCCTCGTTCATAGTGATAAGCTCTTCGTTGCTGGCCTGAAGCTCTTCTTTGGCGGTCTCCATTTCTTCGTTGGTGCTTTGCAGTTCTTCATTGCTGGAAAGGATCTCTTCATTGGCGGTCTTTATTTCTTCATAAGCGTTTTCCTGCTCGGCGATCACCGTTTGCAAGTATTCCTTGTTCTCCATTAGTTCCTTTTGCAGAAGCTGGACCTGTTCGTTGCTGTTTATTGATCCCGCTCCCTTTCCCGGGACCAGGGACCTGCCGATCTCTTCAAAAAGCAGCAAATAGAATACTTCTTTTATTTGCGGCGGCTTTACCGGTATCACAGTTATCGAAACCTGTGCTTTGTGTTTGTTGAGCCTTATATCTTGCGCTATTTTTTTTGCGGTCCGCCCTGTCTTTTTGGCTTTTGAGATGGCCGCGCGCAGGGGCAGGAACAGCCCCCCCCGTGCCAGCTTAAAGATATTATGCGAGGGTTTGCCCGATGCCGATTCCAGATATCGGCCGGTGTGCCCCATGTAGCGGACAACATCCATATTGGAGTCTATTAAAACCCCGCAGGGTGAATATTTGTTCATGACAATGCTGTTCACCAGGTTCTCTATATCCGTCTCTTTTGCCGGTCTCTTGCTCCAGGGTTTTTCCGCTTTTTTCCCAATACCGGGCCTGCTCTGATCGAGTGTCATGCCCGGGGCTGGCAGATGAGCCAGATGTTTTTTTGTAAATATTTTGTTTTTTTGGTCAAGTGTCTTGAAAAGAGCAGTGTATCCGCTGGACGATTCCGAACTCCCTAAAAGGAGGAACCCATCCGGCCTCAGGGAATAATGGAATTTTTGCAGGGCAATTTTTTGTAAGATCGGCTGGAAGTAGATAAGTAAATTGCGGCAGCTTATCAGGTCAATATTGGAAAAGGGCGGGTCGCTAAAGATGTTTTGCCTTGAGAAAACGCACATCTCTCTTAACTGTTTGGCTATTTTGTAGGAATTGCCGGATTGGACAAAAAATCGTTTGAGGCGCTCGGGTGAAACGTCGCGGCTAATATGCTTGCTGAAGATGCCCTGGCGCGCCCGATCGATGCTGGCGTCGCTTATGTCGGTAGCGAAAATGCGGACAGTAAGGTCTTTGGTCTTACCGGTCATGGCTTCTGTCAGGCATATGGCAATTGAATAGGCTTCTTCACCGCTGGAACAGCCCGGCACCCATATCCTCACTTCCTGGTTTCGGCCTTTGTTCTTGAGGATGGCAGGGATGACAAGCTTTTTTAGGGTGTTAAAGACTTTTGGGTCGCGAAAAAAGCTGGTGACATTTATCAAAAGGTCCTCGTAAAGGCTGTTGACCTCGTCTTTGTGTTCGCGCAGGTACCGCGCATAATCCTTTAACCTGGATATTTTGTGCAGAACCATGCGCCGAGATATGCGTCGGCTGATGGTAGTGGTCTTGTAATTGAGAAAGTCCGTTCCCTTGGCGGTGCGCAAGATATTGAAGATGGCTTCCATGGGCTTGTCTGTGGTCACAGCTGGCCTGTCGGGAACGGGCTGACCGGCGGACGAGACATTGGGCGCCTCACGGCCCACATTGATCTGTTGCCGACCCTGATTGATCTTTGCGGCCTCGACGCACCCGAGAACGTTGATTTCGACGGCGCAAGTCTCGTCGCCCTTCTTGAAGGAGATTCCGCGGAC
>JAHJBW010000100.1 GCA_018813405.1 Candidatus Margulisiibacteriota bacterium
ATTTATTGACTCAAGCTCCCTTCGTCTAAAAAGATATCTGGACGCTTTGCTAAAGGTCAGTTTGGCCGCTTCGGCCATATTAAACCCTGACCAACAAATAAGATCGGCGCTTGACGAGATCGTTCGTATTTTGGGCGCCGAAAACGCGTATCTTTTCCTTTGCAAGAAAGAAGACTGCCAGGAAATAGAGCTAAAAGCAGGAAGGGACGCCCAACAAAATGATCTTTCGTTAAAATACGCTTCTTTCAATAATAAGGTGCTTGATGAGGTCGTAAAAACAGAAAAAGCGGTCGTTCTTAGCGACAAAGAAAGCGGCAGTATTTTGGCCGCGCCACTTATAATGAGAGACAATTTGATCGGCGTAATGTACTTGAGCAATCAGCTGGCCAAAGATGTCTTTACCAGAGAAGATGTGGACATTCTTCTGGCCGTGTCCAACCACATCGCCATCGCGCTTGATTCGGCCAAAACGATCCAGAACGAGCTTGAAAGAAAATCCCTCGAAAAGGTAAATCTTTTGCTGGGCGAAAAAGTAAAGGAGAAAACTGAAGAACTTAAAAAAACATATGAAAAACTTGCTCATTCAGAAAAACTGGCCGCTCTGGGCAAACTGGGAGGCGCAATATCTCATGAAGTTAGAACTCCCCTGGCTATCATTAAAAATTCCGCGGAGCTTTTAAGCGATCTTGTCCCTCAAAAAAGCCCCGATACTATAAGATGCCTGGAGCATATCAACAACGAGAGTGAAAAAGCCATGTTGATAATATCTGATATCCTTAATTTCTTAAGGATAAAAATGCCCGAACTTAAAACAATAAACGTTGAGGATGTTATTGCAGAGTCTGTTTCCGCGATCTCCCACCCCAGAACTGTCAAACTGGAAATGTCCATCTCCAGGGATCTGCCTTCAATACTTGCAGACCCCACACAGCTTGGCCAGGTGTTCAATAATCTTATTCAAAATGCCTATCAAGCCATGCCAAAGGGCGGTACTCTTAAAATAGACGCTTCCAGGATAGGCGACAGAATTCAGATCAGGTTCATTGATTCTGGAGAAGGAATTCCCGAGAAAAACCTTTCAAAGATTTTTGAAATGCTCTTTACCACCAAACAACAGGGAACTGGCTTTGGTCTTGCCATCTGTAAAACCATAATAGAAGGTCTTAATGGAGAGATCGCGGTTGAAAGCACGGTCGGGAAGGGTACAACCTTTACGGTAAGCCTTCCTGCGGCAACTCGGCCAGAGGCTTAGGCTGTAACCGCGAAAGCAGTGTCTCCCCCACCGGTATCTCCGCCCAGCCTTCATAAGCAAACCTGACCGGGCCAAGATTGAAGAATATCTTTACCTTATACCAGTTGGCATCTTCCGAGATATCTACAAGCCTTACTTCAACAGGTATCTCATAAACAAGCTTAGATCCGGCAGATGGTTCCTGGAAGAGTTTTGTGACCTTGTAGTCCAGTGGAGCAGAAGCAAAGGAAATCCCCTGACACACAAAAAGCGCTATAAGCAAGAGGACAGCAATCTTTTTCATGTTGCTCACCTTTAATAGTGAACACATCGTTGTTCACTATCTATTATATATATCGTGTTTTCAAGCGAAAAACTTGCATCAAAGAGGCAGAAAAGAGGTTATGATCTGAAAGCCGTTGAACAGCAATAACAGGCCAACGATCACAAGAAAAATACCGCTAATTTTCACTAATATGGCCATATGCTGTTGTATCTTCTTGAAGAAAATGAGGGCTGAATTGAAAGCCAGGGCAGTGAGCAAGAACGGGACTGCTAATCCGATCGAATACGAGATCAACAGCACTCCTCCCCACCCCACACTCTGACTGCTTGAGGCCAAAACAAGGATAGATCCCAATATTGGTCCTACACACGGCACCCAGGCCGAGGCAAAGGTTAGCCCAACCAGGAAAGACCTCAAGCACCCCAGGGGTTTGGACTTTAAGTTTATCCTTTTTTCAATATCAAGCAGGGGTATTTTAACGATCCCCAGCAGGTACAGGCCAAATAAGATTATCAGCACCCCACCCACTATCCTCAGGTAGTCTTTGAACTGAAAAAGTGCGTGTCCCAGGGCTCCGGCCAGTATTCCGCTCAAGATAAAGATCGTAGAAAAGCCAAGTATGAAGAAAAGTGAATTGATTAGGGTTTTTTTTCTGATCTCGGCTTTATTCTCGCCTTCAAAGTCCTTTAAGGACACTCCGGCTATATAGACTATGTAAGATGGGATAACTGGAAGGATACAAGGGGAAAAGAAAGACAAAAGCCCCGCAAAAAAGGCAATGAATATCATTTCGCGATCAACTCGTTAAGGGTTTTTATCATTTCCTGGCTGTCCCACTCCCTGGCGCCGATCATAGTTGCCGCAACTTCTCCCTGCTTGTCTATTATGAAAGTTGTCGGAAAAAAAGTAATATTATATTTGTAAGCGACATTATTGTTGATATCAAGAAGTATCTTGAAAGTATAATTTTTGTCGCCTAAGAAGCGTTTTATTACGGGAGCGCCGCCCCTGTCTTCGTTCACCGCCAGCATTTCGAACTTCCTTTTGTCCATTTTCTCGTAAAGCCTTTGCATGGCAGGCATTTCAGCCGCACAGGGCGGGCACCAGGTAGCCCAGAAGTTGATAAAAACAACTTTACCACGAAGCTCTTCTATTGAGACCCTATTACCGGCAAGGTCCGGCAGGGCAAAATCTATCACCCCGGCGGCAGGAGCGGACGAGCCTGCCTTGGGAAGCTCTCCCATGGCAAAACCGGTAAGGGTAAAGGTCAGGCTGATCAGTATGGCAAGCGCGATCCTCATAAATAACTGCCCTCCTTTAAGTATCCTGCATAGTCTTTTACAGCATCTTCAAGGGACATGAATTTGTGATCGAGGCCAGCTAGACGGATCTTGTCCATTTTAGCTTCAGTAAAGTACTGGTACTTGTCACGGATCTCTTCGGGCATATCAATATATTCAATCACAGGTTTTTTGCCAACTGCTGAAAAAATGGCGTTCACCAGGTCATTCCAGGTACGGGCCAGGCCGGTACCAAGGTTGAAGATACCCTTGATCTTAGGGTTGCGATAGCATTCCCACATGACCTCAATGGCATCTTTAACGTAGATGAAGTCGCGCTTTTGCTCGCCGTCTTTGTATTCTTTCCTGCAAGACTTAAAGAGCCTTACTTTGCCTTCTTTATTTATTTGTTCGTATGCCTTTACCACCACCGAGCGCATATCGCCTTTATGGTACTCGTTGGGACCAAAGACATTAAAATATTTGTAACCCACTATCCTGTTCTGCAGTTTATTTTCCAGTACCCACAGATCGAATGCCTGCTTGGAATTTCCATATGGATTCAGCGGCTTAAGTTTTGGGATCATCTCATCGGCGTCAGAAAAACCCTGGCTTCCGTCGCCGTAGGTAGCGGCAGAGCTTGCGTAGTAAAATGGGATATTCTTGTCGAGTGACCATTTAGCCAGTATCTTTGAGTATTCAAAGTTGTTTTTGGTAAGGTAGGCTACGTCAAAGACGGTGGTTGATGAGCAAGCACCTATATGAAAAACGGCCCTTACATCTTTGGGCGGGTTGCCACGATTAATGCTTTCAACAAAGTCGTCTTTATCAACATAATCAAGGTAGGATTTGTTGTTGAGGTTCTTGTCTTTGATCTTATCTCCAAGCTCGTCGACAACAAGGATGTCGGTGATCCCCTCTAGATTAAGTTTTGAGAGGAAACTGCTGCCAATAAACCCCGCGCCACCTGTTAAGATAATCATTGCCCTAACCTCTTGCCTGGTATGCTTTTACTGGGGCGGCCAAGGGGAATTGAACCCCTGATAACAGATCCACAATCTGCTGTGTTGCCTCTACACCATGGCCGCCATAAAAAAAGCGGGAGACGAGGCTCGAACTCGCGACCCCGACCTTGGCAAGGTCGTGCTCTACCAACTGAGCTACTCCCGCATTTTAAACAACGATATTATTATAGCATGCCGAGGACAGGAGTTGAATCCTCCTCCGTCTCTCGACAAGCTCGGACTCCGGAGGACAGGCCTGCACGGTCATGCCGGTGAGAGGATTTGAACCTCTATGCCATACGGCACATGATCCTAAGTCATGCGTGTCTGCCAGTTCCACCACTTCGGCTTATAAACAAATTCTGTCAATTCCACACCTGCCTGCCGGCAGGAAG
>JAHJBW010000101.1 GCA_018813405.1 Candidatus Margulisiibacteriota bacterium
AAATCATGCTATAATTTTGCCAAATGCTAAGATTTTTAACCGCGGGCGAATCTCACGGCCAGGCGCTTGTCGCCATTCTTGAAGGGATGGTCGCCAACCTGCCGTTGGCCGAAGGCGATATCAATAAAGAACTGCAAAGAAGACAGGGCGGATACGGCCGCGGCGGACGCATGAAAATAGAAAAAGACAGGGCGCGCATACTTTCGGGCGTGCGTTTTGGCAAAACACTGGGAAGCCCTATCACCCTTATAATAGAAAACCTCGATTGGTCCAACTGGACCAAAATAATGGCAGTGGAACCCGGCAAAAGCGCTGAAGCGGTTACCCGGGCAAGGCCCGGACACGCGGATCTGGCAGGCATCACAAAATACAACCAGACCGATATCCGCAACATCCTTGAAAGGGCTTCGGCCAGGGAGACTGCGGCAAGGGTGGCCATCTGCTCAATAGCCAAAAGACTGCTCTTTGAATTCGGGATACATATTACCAGCAGGATTGCTCACGTTGGCGGAGAGACCAACAGCGAAAAGATCAAAACCCTGATCGACCAGACCCGCGAAGCCGGCGACACCCTGGGGGGCGTCTTTGAGGTTAAAATAGAAAATGTTCCGGTTGGATTGGGAAGTTACGCGCATTATGATAGAAGGCTGGACGGCAAACTGGCACAAGCCTTTATGAGCATTCCGGCCGTCAAGGGTGTGGAGATAGGCCTGGGGTTCGAGACTGCCAGGCTTTTTGGCTCAAAAGTACACGATGAGATATTTGTAGAGAACGGTAAATATGTCCGCAAGACCAACAACGCGGGCGGACTGGAAGGCGGCATTACAAATGGAGAACCTGTTATCATAAAAGCCGCCATGAAACCTATCTCTACCCTGCTAAAACCGCTCCATTCGGTGGACATTGCCGCCAAACAACCAGCCGAAGCCCATGTTGAAAGGTCTGATGTTTCCGCTGTCGAGGCCGCCGCGGTAGTCGGCGAAGCTGCTGCGGCTTTTGAGATCGCCAACGCCTTCCTGGAAAAATTCGGCGGGGATTCGCTCGAAGAGATCAAGGTCCGCCTCACCGCTTCACAAAAATAATCCCCCGTGGTATAATAAAATTCAGGGCATTTCAGGCTCATTTTGAGCTTCGAGTTTTAAGTTTTTAATTTGATCTGATAGATAGGAGTAGACATGGCACCAAAGATAAAATTGCAGCGAGTTGGAGCGAAAAACAAACCAAAATACAGGATCATTGTCCAGGAAGAAAGGGCCAAGCTTAACGGCAGTGTCATAGAGATACTTGGCCAATACAACCCCCGAAAAGAGCCTTCGCTTTTCGAGTTCGACAAAGAAAAAATGGAAAAGTGGATCAAGAACGGCGCCCAACCTACCGAAAAAGTCCGCATTTTGCTCGGCAAAGCAGGCGTTCTGCCCCCTGTCGACCTGCAATCGCTTACCAAACGCAAGTCAAAATCCCAGCAAGAAGAGCAGCCAGCTGCCGCAGGCGAAGCTCCCAAGGAAGGAGGAGCCGCCGCAGAAGAAAAACCAGCTGAACCCAAACCCGAAGAGGAGGCAAAGTAATGAAAGAACTCGTTGAATACATCGTCAAAGCTCTTGTAGACAAGCCGGAAGAAGTGAATGTGCAGGAAACTTTGGGTGAGACAGTGACCATTATAGAGGTCAGCGTCAGTTCTGACGATGTAGGCAAGGTCATAGGCAAAGAAGGCCGCATTGCCAACGCCATCCGCACCGTAGCCAAGGCCGCGGGGGCCAAGCAAAAAAAGAGAGTGTCTGTTGAAATTCTTACAAAGGAGCAAGCATAATGGAACAAAAACCTAAAATAGAACACAAAAAGGTCCCCGGACAAAAACTTGAACTTAAGCGCGTGGTAATGGTGAAAGCCATTGTCACCGAGGCCTTTAAGGCCAACCTTACCAAAGAACTTGAAAGGGCAATGAACAACATCGACCAGCAAATGTCCGCCATGGAATCAAAGGGCAAGCAATACATGGACAGCCTTAAGAACAAGGGCATGATGCAAAAGGCCAGCGCGTTCAAACAGCAAATAGACGACGAAAAAGCAAGGCAGGCGGCGGCCAAATCCGACCTGATGCTTAAAATAGAAGAAGCTAAAGGCTTGGTGCTGGGCACTGAATTCGTCCAGGGTCCGCTTGAAGGCCCTGTAGTGGTCGAGGTTGGCGACAACCTGTACAAAAAGGTTGGCGGCGCCGAGGTCATTGTCAAAGACGGCATCATTCAGGAAATTCGCGGCATATAAAACTTGAAGATCGACATTCTAACCCTGTTCCCCGGGATGTTCTGCGGGCCTTTCACCGAAAGCCTGCTCAAAAAAGCTCAGGACAAAGGCCTGATCTCCATTAACATCGTTGATATCCGCGATTTCACGCAAGACAAGCACAAAACCGCAGACGACACGCCATATGGCGGAGGGCCGGGCATGGTGCTCAAGCCAGAGCCGGTCTTCAGGGCCATAAGGTCGCTTTCTCCTTCTAAAAGCACCAGGATAATACTGACCACCCCTGCAGGCAAAAGACTTGACCAAACAATGGCCGCTAAGCTTGCCGAAGAAAAACACCTTGTCGTTCTGTGCGGGCACTATGAAGGGATCGACGAAAGGATAAGAGAACAGTTCGTGACAGATGAAATTTCCATAGGCGATTACGTCCTTACCGGCGGGGAATTGCCCGCGATGATAATAGCCGAATGCGTCTGCCGCCTGATCCCCGGGGTGGTAAAAGAGGAAGAATCGCTTCAAAGGGAGTCCTTCAATAATGGCTTGCTTGACTTCCCATGCTACACCAGGCCGGAAGAATTCGAGGGCCAGCGGGTACCAAAGGATCTGCTTTCGGGCAATCACGCCCTGATCGATAGGTTCAGAAGAAAACAAATGTTGAAGCGCACTCTTTTCGATAGGCCGGAGATGCTGGCCAGTGCAGATCTGACAGGAGAAGACAGGGTTATCCTAAGGGAAATTTTGGGGGAATGACAGCAAAAATGGCCAAAGTCTATATTGCACTTATCCACTATCCGGTGTATAATAAAAGAAAGAATATCGTTGCCACCAATATAACAGGTTTTGACTTGCATGATATTGCTCGCGCGTGTGCAACATATGGAGTAGAACAGTTTTTTGTCGTTAACCCTATAAGCGCACAGCTAGAGTTCGCCGGGAAGATAATTGACTGCTGGAAGAGCGAGAAAAGCTACCGGCATAACTGGACCAGGGCCAAAGCTTTCAGAAAAGTTAAATTGGCCGCTACTTTGGAAGAAGTACTTAAAAAGCTGAAAAAGCCTATTGTAGTAGCCACCTCGGCCAAAGCAAAGGGGGGGGCCAGCTTTAAGGCGCTGAGAAGCAAGATGAAAAAAAGCAAAAGGCCTTTTTTGATCTTGCTGGGAACCGGCTGGGGCATGACCAACGAGGTCCTGGACAAGGCTGATATTTGTTTGGAACGCATTAAGGCAAAAGCCGAATATAACCATCTTTCAGTAAGGTCGGCGGCAGCCATAATACTGGACAGGTTATTGAGCTAATGGAGGAAGATAAAATGGGAATAATCGATGAAATGGAAAAAAAGCAGATCAACGAAAAAGTGGCCCAATTCAATGTGGGAGACACCGTAAAGGTCTTCTACAAGATCAAGGAAGGCGACAAAGAGCGCATACAGCCCTATGAGGGGATAGTCATTAAAAGGCAGGGCTCTGGCAGCCGCGAAACCTTTACCGTGCGCAAGATATTCCAGGGTGTTGGCGTGGAAAGAACGTTTCCCGTTCATTCTCCCCGCATTGAGAACATACAAATAATTCGCAGTGGAAAAGTTCGCAGAGCTAAACTATACTATCTAAGGGACAAGATAGGCAAAGCGGCAACCACTATTACCGAGAAAAAAGCTGAAACCAAAGAAGCTTGAGTACATGAACAAAGAAACCATAAATCCCCACACCAAAAAATCGTCCAGCCCGGCGGAAGAAAGTTTTGGTGTGGGGATAAAGAAATGGTTGTGGGACTGGAGCGAGACAATTGTTGTTGCCCTGGCGCTGGCGCTTATCATCCGCGCTTTTTTCCTGCAGGTATTCTGGATACCCTCTGGCTCAATGGAACCCGGCTTAAAGCTTTATGACCGGCTGGTGGTCAACAAGTTCATCTATCATTTCAAAGAACCCCGGCGCATGGACGTTATCGTCTTTAAATATCCAAAAGACACGTCAAAAGATTTCATAAAACGCATTGTGGGCCTGCCAGGAGAAAAGCTTATGGTACGCAACGGAGTCATCCATATCAATGGCCAGCCCATTGAAGAAACCCACCCCATGAACAAAGACCTTAGCGATTTTGGTCCGGTCGAGATACCGGCTGACAGCTATTTTGCCATGGGGGACAACCGCCCATATTCCGCCGATTCCCGCATCTGGGGATTTGTGCCCCGCAAGAACATCTACGGCCCCGCCTTTGTAAAGATATGGCCAATCTGGCAGCTGGGCCCCATAAAATAGCTCCACAGTTTTAACATTTAACATTTAACTTTTAATATTTAACTTTTCTTGTTATACTTTGTGCCAATATGGCACGCCCCAGCAGAAAACTAGAGAACGAACTGCGCGGTAAAGGGTTTCATCTTGTCGCCGGCGTGGATGAAGCGGGTAGAGGCCCGCTGGCAGGACCGGTAGTTGCGGCCGCGGTTATTTTTCCACCAGGATACAAGAACGCCGGGATAGATAATTCAAAAAAGCTGTCGGAAAAAAAGAGAAAGAAATTGCTGCGCGACATTGAAAGGGCCGCGCTCTCTATAGGCATAGGCATTGTGGATGCTGACACGATAGACAGGGTCAACATACTAAAGGCCACCCTGCTTGCCATGCAGACAGCCGTAGAAAACCTATCTCCCCGGCCAGAGTTCATTCTTATTGACGGAAGGGACCGTTTACGGATGCCCATCCCCCAAAAAGCCATCATCAGGGGTGACTCGCTTTGCTTTTCGGTAGCCGCCGCCTCCATTGTGGCCAAAGTCACGCGCGACAGAATAATGAACGAATATCACATAACATATCCAGATTATGGATTTACGCGGCACAAGGGATACGGCACCAGTCAACACTTACAGAAAATACTCGAACATGGCCCCTGCCCTATCCACCGCAGGTCATACGCTCCAGTAAGCGCGGCTCCGCAAACCGAGATAAGACTTGACATTCGAAAGGTTAACACTTAAAATAAATTATTCAAAAGGAGGTGAATCGAATGAACAAACAGGAATTGGTCGCGTCAGTTGCCAAAAAAACCGATATGCCTAAAAGCACGATACAAAATATCGTCGACTGCACCTTTGAATCGATCTCGGCTTCCTTGAAAAAGGGACAGCAGGTAAGGATGGTTGGTTTCGGCACCTGGAAGAAACAAAAGAGAAAAGCTCGCACCGGCCGCAATCCCAAGACCGGAAAACCGTTAAAGATCGCTGCCAGGAACGTGGCAAAGTTCTCTATGAGCTCTCAACTGTACGACTTGTTGAACTAGCTCTAAGAAAGCTTTTTTCTGAAAAAACCCGTCTCAAGGCGGGTTTTTTCTTTTTACACCCACTGTCAGAAAACGCTACACTACTTCGCCCTTCGTCCCCCTACGCTAAAGCTTCGGAGGACTCGTGGCTTCGTAGTGCAAGCACATAACTTGGCATTTTTATAGGATTTTTCAGGCCATGGCCTCCGAAGTCCCTCGACAAGCTCGGGACTTCGGAGGCTGGCATGAAAATTGCTAGTCCTGGGGCATGGGAAAATGGAGCAAAGAATTAGGGGCTCAGGGTGAAGAGGCGGCCTGCCGCTATCTGGAGCAAAAAGGCTTCTATATAATAGAAAGGAATTTCTACTCCTCGCACGGCGAGATAGATATTGTTGCCGCTGATAACGATTTTCTTGTTTTTGTCGAAGTAAAGAATTATTCATTCCGCAGTTACGGCACTCCAGTCGGCGCCATTGGCAGGACAAAAAGACAAAACCTTATTATTACCGCCCGCACCTACCTGTCAAAAAAAGGCAACCCCAGGAAACACGTCAGGTTCGATGTCGTCACTATTTACAGAAGCTTTAATGGCGAAAAGATCATTAAACATTACAAGAACGCATTTTATGTAAAGGGGGACAACAAATAAATGCTAGTTAAGTTGAACAGTTCGGCACTTTTGGGACTTGAGGCGCAAACAGTTGAGGTGGAAGTGAACGGAAACGAAGAAGCCATGCCGGGCCAGACAATAGTAGGCCTTCCCGACGCGGCGGTACGGGAAAGCCGCGACAGGATACACTGCGCGGTAGCCAATTCCGGCCTGGAATTTCCTCCCGGCTACTTTACCATCAATCTGGCCCCCGGCGATGTCAGGAAAGAAGGTCCTGTCTACGACCTGGCCATTGCCCTGGGAATACTCTCTTCCGCAAATCGCATCCCATCCGATCCTTTAAAGGACACCATTGTCCTGGGAGAACTTTCCCTGGACGGCGAGGTGCGCGCCGTATCAGGCATACTGCCGATCTGCTGTTCCGCCAAAGAGAACGGCATTAAAAGGGCTATCGTGCCGCTTGAGAACGCGGATGAAGCCGCTCTGGTAAAAGGTTTAGAGGTATTCCCTGTTGCCGGGCTGAAGGAAACCTGCTCCTTTATTTGCGGTGATACAGAGATAAAGCCCCACATAGTCGACCTGAAGAGCCTGATACCCGAGGAGCCGGAGTTTGGGGTGGATTTTTCGGACGTAAAGGGTCAGCAGCACGCCAAAAGGGCTCTGGAGATAGCCGCGGCCGGCTCGCACAACATATTGATGGTCGGCTCGCCCGGGTCCGGCAAGACCATGCTGGCAAGGCGCCTGCCCACAATCCTGCCTCCCCTCTCGATCGAGGAGGCGTTAGAGGTAACAAAACTCTATTCGGTAACGGGTTTGCTCTCAAACAGGAAAACGCTGATCAACACCCGGCCCTTCAGGTCGCCTCATCACACGACATCGGATATCGGGATAATTGGAGGAGGACGCATTCCACGCCCCGGAGAGGTCTCGCTCTCTCATCTGGGCGTGCTTTTTCTGGATGAATTTCCGGAATTTGAGAGAGAGGTGCTGGAAGTCCTGCGACAGCCCCTTGAGGATGGCATGGTAACTGTTTCCCGCGCCCTGGCTACCCTTACCTATCCGGCGGAGTTCATGCTGGTGGCGGCCATGAATCCCTGCCCCTGCGGCAATTACATGGATACGCTTAAGAACTGCACCTGCACGCCTTTGAAGATACAGAGATACTGGGGCAAGCTGTCCGGCCCGCTTTTGGACCGCATAGACCTGCACCTGGAAGTCCCCCGGCTGAAAAAGGAGGACCTGTACTCCAAAGAGAGCGGCGAAAGCTCTAAGGCCATCAGGACGCGGGTCACTGCCGCCAGGAACATACAGAAAAAGAGGTTCGCGGGGACCAGGACCCATTCCAATGCCAGGATGCAGTCCAAACAAACCAGGCAATTCTGTGTGTTAAGCGGTGAGGCGGAAGAGCTGTTAAAGTCGGCAGTACTGCACCTGCGCATGAGCGGCAGGGCCTATGACCGCATCTTAAAAGTATCCAGGACCATTGCCGACCTGGACGGATCGGAAGTCATCGAAGCCCGGCACATAGCCGAGGCCACGCAATACAGGACACTGGACAGGAAGGAGGTTTTATAGAAGCGGCGCCAAAATAGAACGGAGGAGGAACATGGATATTTCAAGAGAAAAAATAGAAAGCCATATCTTTTATCTTAGAAACACAAAGGTCATGCTTGATAGGGACCTTGCCAATCTCTATCAGGTCGAAACGCGCCAACTAAAAAGACAGGTTAGAAGGAACATTGATAGATTTCCTGAAGATTTCATGTTTGTTCTTAATGAACAGGAAATAAATGAAGTGGTGTGCCAAAATGGCACACCCTCAAGATCGTACTTTGGAGGAGCAATCCCATATGCGTTCACTGAACACGGCATATTGATGCTTTCATCGGTCCTGAATAGCAAGAGGGCAATAATTGTTAACATCCAGATCATGAGAACATTCTCTGGCTTAAGGAGGATGCTTTCCAATTATTCTGAATTACACAAGAAATTATTGGAGATCGAAAAAAGGTTTGATTCCCAATTCAAAATAGTGTTTGACGCCATAAAAGCGCTAATGAAACCAACAGAAAAAACAGGCAAAAAGATCGGATTTTTGAGAGGGGGTGAGAAAGATGTATAAAGTCAAATACTACTTGCCGAGGAATTTCTTAAGGGAGATATTGATGGACCACATTGAGCTGGATAGCTGGTTGAGGCACAGGTGGTTGAAAGAGCGCATATTTAGCATTGAAAAAGTCCATTAAATGCTCTTGTATTGATAAATTTCAGGGCGTATAATCAAAAACATCCCTGGGATTGGTTTGGATGGCAAAAGATAAAACAAGCAATATTAAGATCGGCCAGGATGTCTACAAGAGCATCTTTGACTCTTCCAGCGACATCCTTGTGTTGATAGACCGTAAAGGCACTATCCTTAATGTCAATAAAAGGGTCCTCGAGGTTAGCGGCCATAGAAAGTCTGCTGTTGTCGGCCGCAATATAAGCTCGCTGGCCGGCATTTTTACCCCAAAAAGCGTTGTTCTTATGACCGCAAACTTTGCCAGACGATTGATGGGTAAAAATGTCGCGAAATACGAGGTTGAAGGCAGGACTAAACAGGGGGAACCCCTCTATTTTGAGATCAGCGCCATCCCGATCAGGGACAAAAAGGACAAAAGCCCCATCGGGGAACTGGCCGTTCTGCACGACATAACAGCAAGAAAGATCGCCGAAAAAGAAAAAGAAGCTACCGCCGCCAGATTTCGCCTGCTGGCTGAAAAAATACCGGACGGGGTCATGCTTATCGAAAGCGACAGGATAATCTGGACAAATTCCGCCGTAGGCGATATCTTTGAAAAACTAAGACACGGAATGACAGGCCGCTCTTTTAAAGCTATGCTCCCCGCAGGAAAGGATAAGATCGAAAAAACTCTAAATGACGTGCTTTGCGGGAAGATCGAGACCGCAACTATGGAAACTGTCATTTGCGCAAAAAAAGATTGCTGTAAGACTGTTGAACTGACAGCCGCAAAAATAGCTCTAAACGACCGCCCCACTTTACTGGTCATGCTGAGGGACATTACCCTTCAGAAAAGGAAAGACCAGATCAAAGGATCGATTGTCAGGGATGTAACACATACGTTAAAATCCCCTATTGCCATGGTCAGAATGGCAAACGACATGCTCGAAACCGCTATCAAGAACAGCGACATTGGCCAAATAAAAAAAGCTCAATATATAATTTCACGAAACTGTATTCGCCTGGAAAACTATGTTAAAGATATCCTGGACATGCTTTCTGCAGCGGCCAGGCCCCAAACAAAGGCCGGACAGGAAAGGTTTTCACTCAATGGTTTGGTGTTGGACGAACTCAAAGAAGAAGAATTGGATATAAAAACCGCCAGGGTCCGGATAGAGACCAGGCTGGACCCCAAAGATCCACAGATATTTTCCAGCAGAAATGAGCTAAAGATAGTTCTGCATAATATAGTCTCAAATACTTTAAAATTCTCCCCTGGCGGAAAAGCCAAAATTACAACCCGACAAAAAAAGAGCGGGGAGATAATTATCTCAATCGCAGATACAGGCATTGGCATAAAAAAAGAGAACCTTGGCAAGGTGTTTGACAGTTTCTATAAAGAAGATCATTTCTTCAAAGGCACCGGGATCGGACTGGCAACATCCAAGGAGATAATTGAAAGATTAAATGGTAAAATCACAGTAAGTTCGCCCGGCAAAAACAAAGGCGCGACCGTAAGGATAACTCTGCCGAAAGAATAAGGAGGGTATATGTCACAACAAAAGTTTTCGATCGGAGAGGCTTTGGGGTTTGGATGGAACACCATGAAGGCAAATTTGGGATTTTTTATCCTTTTGCTGATAGTCATAGGGATATTGCATATTATCCCCAATATTTTCCAGAACATGGACCTGCCCGGCTTGTCGGTGCTGGTCAACCTGGCCTTTTTTGTCCTTTATCTGGTCATCCAGATGGGAATGATCAAGATAGTATTAAAGTTCAACGATGGGCAAAAGCCCGCCCTGGCCGATCTTGTCGCACCCTACCCGCTCTTCTTCAGATATTTGTTCGCGTCAATACTCTATGGCCTGATAGTCGTTTGCGGCCTGATACTGCTTATAGTGCCAGGTATAGTCTGGGCCATAAAATTCCAGTTCTTTGGATATTTCATTGTTGACGAAGGCGCGGGGGCCGTTGATTCGCTAAAGAAAAGCGCGGCCATAACTCAAGGAGCAAAATGGGACCTGTTCCTGCTGGGAATATGCGCGATGCTGATAAATCTGCTGGGGGCACTGTGCCTTATGATTGGCCTGTTCGCCACCATACCGACGACTTTTGCAGCCTATGCCAACGTATACAGGAAACTAAAAGGGAATGCCTAGAAAAACAAATCCTCAAAACGGTCCTTTATACCAACAGTTCTTTGAACAGTCAGATGATGTCATGGCGCATATTAATAAACAGGGCATTATATTAGACCTCAATGAACGCGCGGAAACACTAAGCGGTTATAAAAAGAAGGAGCTTGTGGGAAAAAGGATATCACGCCTGTTCGTCGGGTTCACCTCAAAAAGCCTGGCTTTGTTCGCGGCCAATTTCGCCCGAAGGATGGCCGGCAAAAAGGTCGAGCCCTACGAAGTTGAAGCCAGGTCAAAATCAGGACAAAGACTTTTCTTTTCGGTAAACGCCATTGTGCTAAAGGACGAAAAAGGCAAAAAGACTGGCGAACTGGCAGTCCTGCACGACATAACGTCCCGCAAAGATGCAGAAGACAAGCTCAAAGCCATATTTAAATCCATTCCCATACCCGCGTATCTTTGGAAAAAGGCCGGCAATGATTTTATTCTGATCGACTTCAATGAGGCCGCGGTAAAGATCACAAAAGGCGGCATATCAAAGTTCATGGGGATCAAAGCCTCAGAACTGTTCCGGGGCACGACGATCGCTAACAAACTAAAGGGCGCCTACCAGGAAAAAGCTTCTCGAACAGTTGAAACTCTTTATAGCTTTAGAACTACCGGCAAAAAATTATGGCTCAACGTAAAATACGCCTTTATCGAGCCCGATCTGATGCTTGTCCTGACAGAAAATATCGATCCGCAAAAAAGGTCTGCCCAAGAACTATCGAACAGCGAGAACCGATATCGGGAACTTATTAACAGGATGAGCAATGGTGTGGCTGTCTACGAAGCCAACAAGAACGGCACAGATTTTATTTTCAAGGATTTTAACAGGGCCGCCGAAAAAATAGATAACATAAGCAAAGAAGAACTGCTCGGAAAAAGCGTTAAAAAGGTTTTTCCCGGCGTGGTAAAAATGGGTTTGTTTGATGTCTTTCAAAAGGTCTGGAAAACCGGCCGGCCCATATCTCATCCTGTTACATTATACAAAGATCAAAGACTTGCAGGATGGAGGGAAAATTTCGTTTACAAATTGCCGACCGGAGAGATAGTCGCTATCTATCAGGACAGGACAGGGGAGAAGCAGGCTGAAATGGCGCTTCGAGAAAGCGAAGAACAATTCAGGTCACTGGCCGAAGGCATGCCCGATGGCGTTCTTGTCGGGATAGATGGAAAAAATATGTGGGTCAATCAGGCTTTCGCGGATATTTTGGGATATACAAGGAAAGAATTGGCCGGAATGAGAGCGGACCAGATCGTCGCGCCCGAATCTTTGCCGGAGGTAATAAAGAACATGAAGGCCCGCCAGGCGGGAAAAGATGTCGCTTCAAAATATGAAATAGCTGTATTTACAAGGTCCGGCGAAAGGAAATTTGTCGAGGTCTCGGCAACCAGGACATTTTTTGAAGGAAAATTCGGATCTCTTGTGATAGCCAGGGATATTACCACTCGCAAACAAAGGGAACAGCTCAATGAAAATCTCATACGGGACGTTTCACATTCCCTTAAATCACCTATTGCCATACTGGAAATGTCGATAGACCTCCTTAACAAGGGTATTACATCCACTGATCTGTCCCTTATCAAAAAGTCAGCCGTTATGATCGAAGGCAACACCAAAAGGATCAGCAAGGATGTTGATAATATAATGGGGCTTTACAGCCTTACTCAGCGCCCATCAGAACCAGCAAGGGAAGAGATATTCATAAGCGAGATTATCGAAGACATACTTAAGGACGAAAAGTTCGACATGGAAAAGAACAATGTGATCGCTTATGTAGATATAGGAAAAGACGCGGAATCACTGTTCTTCAACAAGAAAGAGATCAAGATGCTGCTATACAACATTTTAGACAACTCGATAAAATTCACAAAAAATGGTACTATTACCATAAAAGTAGCATCGACCGACAACAGCATTGTCATGTCCTTTATCGATACAGGCATAGGCATAAAGCCGCAAATCCTGCATAAGGTTTATGATACTTTTTACAGAGAAGACGCCGCTTATGCCGGCACAGGCCTGGGATTGAGCATTTGCAAAGCTGTTGTTGACCGGAACAAGGGAAAAATTTTGGTTAGTTCGGAAGGCAGGGGAAAAGGGACGGAAGTGATCTTAACCCTGCCCAAAAACTGAGGAGGAATTTTATGGGAAAAACCAGGAGTATTTTAATAGTTGAAGACGACAAAGAAATGCAGGAAATATACAAAGATATGTTCAAGGGGAAAGAAGCACAGTACAAGGTCTCTTTCGAGTCCAACGCAGAAGAAGCCTTGAACACAATAGACAAAAATATCTTTGACGTAATTATCCTGGATATCATCATGACCCCTATGCCGGGCGATTCTTTCTTTGTTCATCTGCGGACGGTTAAAAAACAGCAAACGCCTGTCCTGGTGGTCAGCGTGCTGGACGAAGACATGCTGCGCAACATGAAAGAGATAAATCATATCCAGTTCCTGCAAAAACCCATAAACGAGGAAGAATTGTTCAAGAATATCGAAGACGTCATCCAAAAATTCGGCACGAAATAGGACCCCCAAAAAGGAGCCCTCTGCCATGAAAAGAATACTTGCAGCCTCTTTTCTGTTATTTGTTATTTTTCTTTTGGTTGGCTGTAATGGGAGCGGCCCCTCCGATGCTACCTACCGATTGATAGTGGGAGAAGAGCTTACTATCAAGCTTGATTCCAACCCCACCACCGGATATTCATGGCATATTGACGGGGATTTCAACAAAAGAGTTGTGAGCTACGAAGGAAGTGAATACCTGGAACCGGACACCTCCAGACTGGGGGCGGGCGGGCAGGAAGCCTTCAAGTTCAGGGCCGCGGGCAAAGGCAAGACCAACATAAAGATGAAGTACTTCAGGACCTGGGACCCCAAGTCCGGACCCGTTGAAAGAAAAGTTTATACCGTCATCGTAACAGAGTGATCAAAAAGCAACCCTAAAATTGACAATTCCATGTCTAATCCTATAATGTTGGCGGCTATTCTCAGGAGGGATTTTCATGAAAAAGACAATAATAATGTTTTGTTCGTTAGTTTTGCTGTTGTCGGGGCATTCTTTCTCTCGGGAAATTGACATTGACTCTCTTCAACAAATGCTGAGGGATTCCGACTCAAGCTACGAGCAGGCAAAAATACTGCGCCAGGAAAAAGGTGAAGGGGACTTTATGCCAAAAGCCCCTTACGAAGATGATTTTAATAAAGCTTTCAAAGGGTACTCGGATATTATTGATCAGCTCTCCAAAATGGTCTGGGTCAGAAGAGCGGCTTTTAACCAGGTTGAACAGGGGCTCACCATGCCAAAATGGCAGGGTGAAATGCTGGAAGAGATGCTTTCTGCCGAATTGACCGTCCTGCCCCAGATACTATATACCAATGCTACTATGACCTTCTACGATATTGCCAGGGGTTATGATCTATTCCTGCCCCCAGAACTCGTGATCCCGGACAAAACAGCAAAAAAATACAAAGAGAGCTGGGGCATAATCAACACCTCCGCGGACGCAGGGGTCCCAACCGACGCACAGGCCCTTGTACCTTCTTTTTCAACAGACATCTTTGATAGAAAAACCTACTACAATATTATAAACTCCCCCGCGGCCCAGAAAGAATATATGGCCGCCAGATGGTCTGATGTAAAACTCAAGATGGACGAGCTTTCAGGCAAAACCGATACCGCTTCTCTTAGCAGCCTTGGTAACGCGTATTTGCTGGACGAATTCTACAAACAGTTGAACCTTGCCATTAACTCATACAGGGACGCACAGGCCATGGCCACCCAAATAATAAATCCCTCTCTCTATACACAGCTTATGGACTTTAGATCAAAAATGACCAGGATCAAAATAAGCGAGAAACTTCCAACAACCAGCGAGATGAATATGGACAACCTTAATCTGCTAAGGGACCAGGCGGCCGCTTATATAGAATGCGCCGCTATTGCCCTGCCTCCCGAGGTTGCCGAAGATGCTGATACGGAAAGCGTTTCTTTTACCCTCGTAAGCGATAAATACAAGGACCAGATCTCGCGGGAAAGAATCGACGGCCTCAACCGGTTCCGCCAGATGGTAAGTCCGGTCTATTATTTTAATCTTCTTAATGTGGACAGCAGGACACTTTCATGCTTCAAACAGGCCCTTGCCGTAGAGCCGGGCAACGCATTTCTCCACAACAGGGTTGGCAACCTGTACAGGATAATGGGCCTTAAAAAAATAACCGAGCAGCTTGAGAAAGCCAACTACTATCATCTTGGCTACGAATGGAACAACCAGCCCGACTGGAAATACAAGCCCAGGGACGAAAATGCCGCCATTGATCTTGCGGCGGCAAAGGAGCTTTTTGGCCTGGCCTTGAAAGAATACCTAACCGTTGAAAAGACCAATGACGCGCTGGGAAAAAGATCCCTCGGCATATACAATTTAAGCTTTATCTCGCTGGACCCCACCGCCGCGGAATTGGCTATCAGCTTTTTGCAGGAAGCTGGCACCGACGATGCCGCCCTCTTTGCGCTGGAATATGGCTATTATCTGGTGGACATCACCAAGAACGACCTGGGCTATCTGCAATTCCCTGCCAGCCTGGAAAATGCCTTTAGCATGGCCCAGGAAACCTGCCTGAGGATACCCACATCCTCGGACCTAAAGCCTGTAGGGGTCTCTTTACTTGGACAGGACATACTGCTAAGGGTGGTGGCCAGGTCCAGAAAACGAGTTGTCGACAAGGACGCCTATTCCAAACTTGCCGCAGAGCTTGAGCAGGCAAAACAGCTTGATCCTGACAACCCCTACACAGAACTGCTGCAGGGATACATGTATTTCAGAAGAGGCACTAATATGTCGGAAATGAAAAAGGTTGACGACAACAACTACACCGGGGACAGGTTTGAAGCCTACGCCGACGAAAAGGGCCGCCAGCTGGAGGAAGAATTCGAAAAAGAATTTGGCTTCAACAACGAGATGGTCGTCAAGAAATATGAGCCTGAGGACCTACAGCAAGCGGTCAAGATATACAATGACGTGGCCGCAAAAACGCCAGAGCTGGCCGCTACCTATTATTATCTGGGGAGGGCATACTCGGTATTGGGCCTGTATTATTCTGTTCAAAAGGATGAGGTCCGCGCAAAGGAATACAAAGACCTTGCCATAGAAAATTTGAAGAAATTCTTGCTTATGAGCCGCTGACCTCAGGAATGGTCATTCTTTAACGGGGGCCAGTTAATCTTTTCGCCGTGGACGATCTTGTTCATTACCATGCCAGTAAGAAGCTTGGGATAGAAAAAGGTGGATTTTTGCGGCATCTTTTCCATTTTCTGGGCAATGGTAATTACTTCCTCTATTTTGGTGGGGTTTAAGATGAAACACATTTGAAATTCGCCGTTCTTCACTTTTGAAACCGCGTCTTCATCGTCTTTGGTGTATTTTACACTGTCCTCACTGGTTATGTTCAATATATGCTTTAGTATCAATGTTTGCAGTATCGTAACATCAAGGGTCTTCCACTCCTGAGGCTTGTTCTCTTCCACCAATTCACTCATGATACCCTTGTTCCTGAGGGTCAGCAAATAGTATTCCGATGTCCCATGCAAATACAGGACAAAACAGTGCTCGCTTTCACCACGTTTGGCGCAAAGCTTGACCACCTTGCTTCTTTGGGACACCTCGCTTCTTTTGGTAAAAGCGAATTTCTCCACATCAAAGTAGGCTTTAATATCTTCAAGAAAACGGTCCGCGTCGAATTCATGTATACGGGTAATAAGCCGGTGGATCGGGAACACCACCAGCCCGGGACATTCAACAGGCGCGAAGAACATCATGACGTTATTATAAGCTTCGTCCTCGGTAAACCGGGTATTCCTGTCCTTCATCTCCTTCTTGTACCTTAGAGCGGCCTCGTAGCGGTGGTGGCCGTCCGCGATAAAGACTTCTTTTTCTTTCATTTCCCTGACGATCTTGTTGATGAAGTCCTTTTTGTCCACCCTCCACAGCCGGTTAGCGACTTTATATTTGTCCTTTACTTCTATGGTGGGCTTTCTGCGCATATATTGCTTTAATAATCTCTGGACCTTATTGTTGTTGTCAGAAAAGAGGGAAAAAACACAATCAAAATTCGCGTTGGTGGTCTTGATAAGTTCCACTCTGTCATATTTGGGCTTTGAAAGCGTGTGTTCGTGAGGAAAGACATCCCCTTTTCCTATCTCTTCCAGCCTGAGCAGGGAAATAAAACCGCTCCTTTTATATTCCTTGCTGCCCGCCCTGAATACCTGCTCATATATGTAAATTGCGGGCTTTTCGTCCTGGCACAGGATATCGTGCCTTAGCCAACCCTCAAAAAACGCGGCCGCGCGCACGTACCTGTTATTGTATTGAGAATCACCTGGGAACTCCCTGCCCAGTATAAGGCGTACTATATTGTAGTCCGAAAGCTCATAAAGGGCCTCATGTTCCTCTGGGCTGATAACATCATAAGGCGGGGACATTACCTTGGAAAGATTTTTAAGCTTCTTTTTATTGTAGGTTATACCTTTAAATGGAAAAACATTAACCATAATTAGTGTTGATTAGTTGTATTATATCACGCATGTCAAATATTGAGCAAAGCGCGGCTTATTTCGAGATCAGCTCGACCAGTCTCTCCAGATCTTCCTGAGAGAAATAATCGATCACTATCTTTCCGCGGATGCCGCTCCCGAACAGCCGGACCTTTGTGCCAAGTTTTCCGGTAAGCAACTCCGTTATTTGCCTTAGCTCCAGGTTCCTTGGGACAGAGGTCTTTTTTCTTTTTTTCGATCTCGGCGCCGCGGTCGGCTCTCCAGAGATAACAACTTCAACATCCCTGACGCTTAATTTGTTTTTGACGATCTCGTTGAATATCGCTATTATCCTGTCTTTTTCCCTGACCGCCAGCAGAGCGCGGGCGTGGCCGACGCTTAAAACGCTTTCCTTCAGCGCGTTTTTAACCTCTTCCGGCAGTTCAAGCAATCTCATCATGTTGGAGACAGTAGACCTGTCTTTGCCGACTTTCTGGGCTATCTCGGCTTGCTTCAGGGAAAATTCCGCGGCCAGCCTGGCATAGGCCTCGGCCTCATCCATGGGGTTCAGGTCTTCCCTTTGCAGATTTTCTATAAGAGCCAGCTCCATCGATTCCTGGTCGGAAAAGTCTTTGATAATGGCGGGGACCCTTTCGAGGCCGGCTTTTTTTGCCGCCCTGAGACGTCTTTCTCCAGCCACCAGTTCATATGACCCCTTTATCATCCTGACCAAAATCGGCTGTGCTATGCCTTTGGTCCTTATGCTTTCCGCCAGCTCTTCAAGATGTTTGTCGCTAAAAACCGTGCGCGGCTGTCTGGGATTGGGAACGACCTTCTCAACCTCTATGTTTACAATGGTCCTGCCTCCCGTGAATACCGAACCCTGAGGTATCAGGGCCCCAAGCCCCTTGCCCAGACCCTTTTTAGCTGTGCTAGATTGCGTCATTTTCCAATACCTCCCTGGTTAATTTTTCGTAAGCGGTCGCGCCGCTGGACCCTGGATCATAAAAAACTATGGGCTGTCCAAAGCTGGGGGCTTCGGCCAACCGCACATTTCTGGGGATCATGGTCTCAAAAACCTTCTTCCCAAAGTATTTCCTGGCTTCTTCCACCACCTGGTTAGAAAGAATGGTCCGCGCGTCATGCATGGTAAGAATAATGCCCCCCACCTTGAGCATAGGGTTAAGGTTCTCCCTTACCAGCTCCAGCGTCCTCATTAGCTGGGAAATACCCTCGAGAGCATAATACTCGCACT
>JAHJBW010000102.1 GCA_018813405.1 Candidatus Margulisiibacteriota bacterium
AAAAAAAGAAAGAACAAAACTAGAAAGTGAAAAAACATTTCAACCAAATGCATGGCTGGGCATTAAAGAAGGCTACGGAATTCTTCATATAGGACATAGCTCACCCACCGAAGACTTAGAATTTGATTACGATTATACTCTCCCCTAACCCATCAATCGTACGAACTAATCTCCGCCTATTGCGGACAAATACTTGCTGTCGTAGGGGCCCGGCGAGGCCCCGTGAAGGCCGAATTTTGAGATGTAGGGCTTGTATGAGTTTGAAAAGAAGCCTATTCTCACTTTGATCTTCTGTATTCGTCAAGCAGGCGGCGCAAGGCGGCCTGCTCTTTTAGCTCCAGCCGGTGCGGCTTGGCGGGAAAACCCGAGACCACCGAGTTGGCGGGGATGTCCTTGGTCACCCCGGCGCGGGCCAGAATGACGGTGTTGTCGCCCACGCTGACATGGCCGTTAAAACCTGCCTGTCCGCCTACGGCAACATTGTCGCCTACGGTGACCGAGCCGGCAAAGCCCACCAGACTTACTACGGCGCAATTTTTACCTATTTTGCAGTTGTGGGCTATGTGTGTCAGGGTGTCTATCTTTGTGCCGGCGCCTATAATAGTTGGGCCAAGCGCCCCGCGGGCCACTGTAGAGTTGCTGTATATCTCAACGTCGTCCCCAATAATGACAGTCCCGATCTGCGGGATTTTTTTGAATTTTTTGTCTTGCTGGGCAAAGCCAAAACCCTCCAGCCCTATGCGGCATCCCGCTTGCAGGACGACCCTGTTGCCGACCGTCACGTTTTCATAAACAGTGACATTGGGGTAGATCACGCAATCGTCGCCAATGGCCACATTTTCTCCAATGTAAACATGGGGATATATAATAGTATTCCTGCCAATCCTGGCGGACCTCTCTACTACAGCGTTCTTGTGTATGCCCTTGAACGGGTGTTTTTTTGGGTACATATCACCGAGGATGATCGCCATAGCCAGCCGGGGATCGCTTACCACCAGGCAGGGCTTTTTGCCGGTCTTGTATTTATGGGAAACCACCAGTGCGGAGGCTTTTGAGGACTCCGCTTCTTTTAGGAGCTGCCGCTCAAGGACAAAAACAAGCTGGCCGTCTTTGGCGTCTTGAGGATGTGAAACGCCGTTGATCTTTGTCCCTGCTTCCCCAAGGACCTCGCCGGAGACAAGCTGAGCTAATTCTTTTAAGGTCTTGCTCAATTAAGTTCGTTGATCACCATGTCCGTAAGGTCCATGCCGCCGGTTATTACAACCTGTTTGTCCATCACTACGTCTATGCCCACCTTTTTGGCGACCTTGTCAACCGCTTTGACTATTTGTCCCTGAAGCTGATCGGTAAGCTGTTGGTTGAGCTTTAAGAGCTCGGTCCTTTTGGGGTCAAGCTTGGTTTCCAGGTCTTTGCGCATTTTTTCCAGCTCTTCCTGGCTTTTGCCGTTCTTTTCGGCATCTGCCAGCTTTTTCTGGCTGCTTTCAAATTCTTTTTTGAACTTCTCTTCTTCTTTGGCCAGCTTTTCCTGGGCTTTTTGGGTTTCTTTATAATCTTTAAACACCTTTTGGACGTCAATGTACCCAATGGATCCCGGCAAAGCAAAGGCACAGTTAGCTAGTAATGCGACCGCGAAGAGAAGAACGGCAATTTTTTTGAACATATGAGGCCCTCCTTAGATTTAGTGCCAATATTATACCATAAAAGAATTTTTTTGTAGAGTGAAATTTCCCTGTTGAGCGGTCGATAATGATACGTATGGGAAACTATGTGGATATAGCCAGAAATTATGCCGACAGCTTCAAGAACGCGGCCTGGTATTTCTTGAACAACCAGGCCAGGGATATCTGTAATCTGCCGGAGCAGGAGAGGCCCGAAGAAATACTGGTCACTGTGCCGGGCAAAGATAAGCCGATGACGCTTCTGGAGTATTATGCCGATCGCTTCAGGCGTGAAACCATCAACTGGATAAAGAAAGAGAGCCTTGCTTCGATAGACGACTCGGTTGAATATACACCCGAAGAGCTCGATCTTAGCCTTTTTTCAAGGCTGCGAAGCCTTGTGGGTGCGGATGTGAAGTTGTATCTTGACGGGCCCGTCTGCCCGCCCTGGCCAGGGGCCGAGAAACTGCCGCCGATAGTTGTTGAACAGGCCGATGCCGGAGTTCCTCAGCCGCTGGATGCGGGAATGGCCGACATCCAGCCGGACGCGGAGCCCGATGTCGCTCCCGCTAAAAAGCAAGCAACGCCTGCGGTTCGCGCTCCAAGGCCCAAAAAGCCGAAACAGGACCCAAAATGGAGGCCCATAGAATGAGCATTAATGAATGTCAAATGCGCGGTATCAATACCTATAATGCACCCGTAAAATGTCAGGAAGCCAGGGATATACAAATGGACAACAAGGACAAGGCAGTCCTTGAGGAGCTTTTGGCCCTGACAGAGCTCTTGAGCTTTATGGGCCAGAAGTTCGATGAGTTCGATGCCGCCAAGAAAGAGATCAACGAAAAAAGGGACGCTGAAGTAAGCCGTCTGTACTATGAAGCAAGAGAGGAAGCGCAAAAAGAGGCCTCATATGCGGACAAAAGCGAGTTCGGGCAAAAGATACGGGAATACGGCCTGACAGTTACAAAGACAAAAAAAGAAAGGGTCACAAAAAAGCTTTCTAATGAAAAAGAGGCCTCGTTCGACCAGCACATTGTCCTGTTCGAGAAAATGGCAAAGGCGCTGGCCGCTATAGAAGCGAAAAAGACCGAAGTGAAAAACAAGCTTAAATCCTCAAAGGCCAGAGCTATTTACTCTGACATGGAATTAAGCGAGCGCTCTAGTGAAAAGAATCTCAGGCAAAAAGAAGCCGATGCCTTGCTTTCCGCGATAGGGGTATTCGCCCTCGAGATTTCCTGGCCCAGCATCAAACTTTCCCTGGGTGTTACGAACGGCTGGGTTAAGCATTTGCAGGAAAGGCTCGATGTCTTTGCCGGACTAATTAAACAAGAGATAGAAAAACGCGAGGCTTCAATAAAGGGGCATTGTGTTGCCCTGTACGACAAGTTCAAGCCAAAAGAAGCACCAAGGCCTGCCATTGTTAAACCGGCCGCGCCAAAATACAGCATCCCATTCAACATTGCCATGCAGGGCGGATATGTTGCCGCTTTGGGCGATGAAGGGGTTTCCTCTCTTGGCGCCGCGGTGAAAGCGGAAGGCGCCTTTGCCATGGACGACTGGGCAGTTGGCGCCCACTACCTTGGAGAGGTCCCATTCGATCTTGCCGCGGGCGAGGCTGTTTCCGGCCACGACCTGCTGATGGTCTTTGGCAAATATCAAACCCCATCGCTTGGCCTGCTGGGCCAGGTCGCCTGGGAGTACCGCGGCAGTGCGGAAGAAGAATTCGACGCCCTTGGAGTGCGCCTGGGCTACGACCAGCTGGTCTGGAACAAACTGGGCCTGAACGCCCGCTTTGAGATGCAGGCGCTATTGGCAGGGGATCGCATTGCGGCCGGCGCTTTTGACGGTGTGCTTACCGCCGGCCTTCACTGGAAAGAAGCTGTTGCCGTGCCGTTTGCCGATGTTATCGCGGGCTACGAATACGGAGCCTTTGATGTTGGCGGAATGGCCGGAGTTGGACTTCCATTTGCGTCTGGCCACGAGCTTGACCTGGCGGTTTCATATACCACGGAAAAAGGATTGAGCGCATATTTGCATCACACTTCAAAAGTGCATCAGAATGTGGAGCTTGGCGCAAAGGCCGAATATTCATATGATCTGAGCTCTCACGAGATCAACGGGGAAGCGTTCGCGGTTTTCCCCATCGGTAGAGTAGGCGGCGAGGACATGGGACTTCAGCTCACTTTTGAAGGAAATTCCAACAAAGAGGTCGGAGGAGGGCTTTCCCTGTTCTGGGGCAGGCCGATTACCCCTTCATATTTACCGAAAGAAAGGCCGTATTCCCAAGAGCCTTTCGGGGAGCAGTTCTAATGTTGTCGGTTCAATCTTCTGTCAGCAATGCCCGGGCGCAAAGACAGGCCGGACTTTCCCAAAAAGCAAAGACAGGCCTGATCGTGGCAGGATCTACCGTCTTTTCCTCCGCGGCATATTTGCTTGGCACCCGCTGGCCGACTATCGGCGGCATGCTTGAATTTGGCATTCTTGGCGGAGGAATTCCCCTGGCGTTAAAAGGCATCAGCCTTGGGGTAAAGGGATATATTGAATCAAAAAAGTACAGGTTCAATCTTGAAAGGGTCATCGGTAGCGGAGCAATGGGGACCGTCGTCAGGGTGTATGATCGCCTGGAAGAAAAGACCAGGGCGCTGAAATTCCCTCTCGGCGAAATGCTCATCAACCCGGACTACAGAGATGCCATGACCAGGTTTTATTTTGAAGCGGATGTTTGCGAAAGATTGTCGCACCCGAATATCCTTAAAGGGCATGGCCTTTTGTGGGTCCCCACGAAAGTGTTCAACAGGTTCACCGGCGAAAAACTGGATCCGGGGCAAGTCCCAGCCGTCCCAGCCATCATTATGGATTATCTTGAAGGCATGACGTTGAGAGATAAGATCAGCCAGATACAAAGAGATCTTTACCACGAAGGGCTTTCCATCAGCTACGGCTGCGGCATTGCTCTGCAATTGACCGAAGTGCTTATCTATTTGAGAGAGAACAAGCTAATTCACAGGGACCTGAAGCCAGACAATATCATGATGTGCCCTCTCCATGAAATGCTTGATACATCCATTCCTCAAGACGTACGCGTAACCATCGCTTCGCTTGGGGAAAGGGCGGTGGTTTTTGACTTTGGCGTTGCAAGACTGGAAGGGCCGGAGGGAGGCTTTGGCACCAGGACCGGCATGGGGATAGGATCCCCGTATTATATGCCAGACGAGCAATGGAAGGGCAAAGCGCAAAAAGAATCAGATGTATATTCCGTTGGCGCGATCCTTTGGGAATGTATAACAGGAAAACCTCCAAGAGGATATATCAACGAAGGAGAAACAGCTTTAGATTATTCTACCCGTGCCGCTCAGCCAGTGCCGGCGATCGAGCCTTTTTTGCCTATCGACGTCCCGCTGGCGGACAAAGAAATATTGCAAAAAATATTTAACAACACATTGCATCCCGATCCCAGGATGAGGTATCAAAACCTGGGACTGCTTAAAGAGGATTTAGGGAGCCTTTCCTTTGTTGGGCGCGCCCAGCAGACCCGAATAGGACAATTCCCAACCCTGGTCAGACAAGAGGAGGAAAAATAATGAGCGTCTTAGCAAATATTTTGGCAATGGGCAGATCTTTGTATGGCGGCTGCGGCGGCAATCCTTTGCAGGGGACCGACGGAGATGCTGGCGAGCAAGATTTGCAGGCGCTTGAAGACGCGCAGGCACAAGATGATGTTATCCCTATGGAAATGAGAGATATTCCTGCAGACATTATCCTTCGTGATGTGCCCAGGCCGGACATTAAAAAAGTGGATGTGGTTGATGAAGACTTGATGAGCGTGGATGAAGGGGTAGGAGTATGGGATGTGAGTGAAGTAGGAGTGAGGGATGCGGGTGAAGCAGGGGTACAGGATGCGGGTTTGGAAGTAACACAGATTGATGTTGTGCAGGCCGATCTGCCCCAAACGGACATTGCTCAGAGCGATAGGGCATCGGTTGACATTTCTCAGCAAGATGTAAGCGTTGGAGATGCTGGTGAGGTTGGGGTACGGGATGCGGTTTTGGATGTTGAGCCGGATGCAATGCCGGATACTGTTCCGGTGGATGTGGTGGATTTGCAGAGGACTGACAGAATTACCATAGACAGGGCACGGCCAGATATAACTCCCATCGAAATAAGCGATATCCCCGGCGACAGCGATGATGCTCAGGACAGCGCGCTTGATGCGGAAAACATTTCCGATATGGGCGTCGATATTAACGGAGA
>JAHJBW010000103.1 GCA_018813405.1 Candidatus Margulisiibacteriota bacterium
CCGATACATCCCCTTAATTGCCCGCCCTTTTTTAAAGAGACAAATACGCCAGCTTTACCTTCCATTTCCGGAGGCAAATAGGTTGGGGGCTGAATGTTCTTCTTTTCTTTGACATAAGTTTCTATCGAAAGTTTTGCTAGCTCTACTATAGGATGTGACATTTACTGCCTTTCATATGAAGCAACCATATACCCTACGCCAAACGGGCCTTCGTAGGATAACACTTCGTTCTTTAAACCTTCGCCGTCCACCAGCCCCAGCAATACGGCTATTGACCAGAGCGCGTCCTGCCCGGCCTGCTCCGCCAGGTCCTGAGGAAAACCAAGTATGCCTTCAATATTGTTGTCCCTGACCAGCTGGACCAGTTTTTCGTCAAATTCTTTTCCGGCCGGATCGTAACCCGACGGGGCGTCCTGTGTAAGCCGGTGCGACATGTCAGCAGAAGCAATAAAGGCTATTCTTCTTTCCTTTTGCTTGCAGGTGTCCCGCAGGGCAAGACCAAACTCGTAAAGTTTGGCAAGCGGCCAGATAGCCACAGCAATGGGCAGGATAGGCCTTCTAACCCCGGCGGCATAAGGATAAGCGAGAGGCACCAAAACCCCGTGGTCAAGAACGGTCTCGGGATGCCGAGAAGCCGGTATGCCGCGCTGTTCGCATTCTTTGACCAGCGCTATGCCCAGGTCGGGATCGCCCTTGAACTGATAAAGGGGCCTGGGCGCGCCAAAGTAGCTGAAATCCCCCTCGAACACCGGTCCGGTATAGACAGGCACCGTGGCGCTCGAGACCGCGCCGTGCGGGGTAATGACAACGATAGTATCAATGTCTTTTTCAAGGGATTTTAGTTTTTTTGAAACGGCTTCCAATGCCCGAACGGTCCGGGAGACCATTTTGGTCCGCTTTCCCCCGACAGATGGAACTATGATGGGCGGATGAGGCAAAATTGCGGCAAACTCTATGCTCATTAAATTTCAGGATAAACATACCATAAAATTGCCAAAGGGGTCAAGTTTGTTGTATAATATATAACACCATGACCCTTAAAGTAAGTGTTTCCGGAGTCAGGGGAATAGTTGATCAATCCTTAACCCCCGAAATATGTCTGAATTTTGCCAAGGCCTTTGGCACACTCCTTAACGACGGACACATTGTAGTTGGCACCGACCCCAGGGCTTCTTCGGAATTCATTAAAGGCATAGTAATACAGGGGCTTGTTTCCACCGGCTGTAAGGTTACCGACCTTTCCATATGCCCCACCCCCACAGTGGCCCTGATGGTACAACAATTAAAGGCGCATGGCGGCATCGTTGTGACCGCCTCGCACAACCCCCAGGAATGGAACGGCCTGAAGTTCTTAAGGTACGACGGTATTTTCTTGAACCAGTACCAGGGAGAAAAGCTGATCCGCATATATGAAAGCAAAGAATTCCTTCGCAAGGACCCCGGGCATTCGGAAAGCTTTACTGCCGCGGGGGAAGAACATATTAAAAAGATATTGAAGAATGTCAACAAGCATTCCATCTGCGGCAAGAAATTCAAGGTGGTGCTGGACAGCGTCAACGGGGCGGGGTCTTTTGTGACGCCTCAACTGCTAAAGGAGCTGGGCTGTGAGGTGGTCGAGATATATTGCAAGCCGGACGGGACCTTCCCCCGGGGGGCGGAACCGACACCCAACAACACCGCCAAACTACAGCAGGCAGTAAAAGAGCACGGCGCGGACATTGGCTTCGCGCAGGACCCTGACGCCGACCGGCTGGCTATTGTTTCGGAGCTGGGACTGCCGGTCTCTGAAGAATATACCCTGGCGCTGTGCGTAAAACATGTGCTGGCCAGGTCAAATGGCAAAAAAGTAGTGGTTACCAATCTCTCGACCTCACAGGCCATTGACGATATAGCCAAACAGGCGGGCGCTATAATGATACGCACCAGGATCGGCGAAGTCCACGTGGCAGAAGAGATGAAGAAGGAGCTGGCAGTCATCGGAGGCGAAGGCAACGGAGGGGTAATTTTCCCAAAAGTGACTTACAACCGCGACAGCCTAAGCGGCATTGCCCTTATACTGGAATACATGGCAAAAAAGGATGTGCCTGTTTCCGAGATACTAAAAGAGCTGCCGGCATATTACACAGACAAAAAGAAGATCGCCTGCTCAAGCCAGGCAGAAGCCGAAAGCATTATTGAAAGGACCAAGGAAATATTTCGGGACAAATCCTATGACCTGACCGAAGGTATAAAGGTCTTTTTAAAGGATGGATGGATCCACGTGCGGGCCTCGAACACCGAACCGATCGTGAGGATATTTGCGGAAGCCAGGGACGCGAAGCTGGCCGCCTCGCTGACAGATCATCTACTGGTCGATCTAAAGGTTTAAGCTTTTTCTTCTTTCAAGGTAAACGCTTTTGGGCATGTCCACAAAACGCGCCGCGGCCGCGTCATCGCCGCCAAAGACGCTTGAGACCAGCGCAAGATAGTTCTTTTCCAGGTTAAGCCTGAGGTTCCCGAGAGAAAAATCTAGTGAGGCAAAAACCCTCTGGGAAACGGCATAGGAGAACATGTTCCAGTTAACAGGCAGGTCCTGCAGGTTTACGACCTCATCCCGGCAGATCAATATGGCCTGGGCCAGAATGTCCCTTAGCTCAAAATAGTTACCCGGAAAATCGTAATAAGCAAGAAACGCGGCTACTTTGGGGGAAATGGCGCTGACATTCTTTTGATATTTCCTGGAGAACTTATCGAGATACATATCGATGATTATGGGCAGGTCTTCTTTCCTTTGCTTAAGCGACGGCACCACCAATGTGTCAAATTGTTCGAGCCCCTTTATGCCTTCCCGCTCCACCAGAGAAACGATGATCCTGATGCTGGGGTCAAACTTGCCTGTTTGTTTGCCGCGCGTGAAGTATTCGAGCAGACTGCTGGCCGACTGGGGGGGGATGGAAGACAGGCCTTCAAAATAGGCTGTCCCTATCCGTTCGCGGCTGTTACGCGAGACAGAAACGTCTTCCCTTTTGGACAGGACCTCTCTGATAGTATTCCAGAGGTGGGCTTCGAAATTTTCTTCGCTGAAAGCGGACAGGTCGATCTTGACGAACCGGCGGTTGGGCTTGCTGGTCTGGTGGACAATGCGGGCGATCTTTCCCACATCTATGCCGGCCTCCGCCACAAGCGCTACGCTGTCAAAACGGCTGGCGGATTTTTCGACCAGCTTCAAGAAATTGGTATTTATGCCGCTGGGCCCGTAGAGCCATTCCACGTCCCCGAAATCGGAAAGCTTTAGCTGTACCGCGGAAGCTCCGCTTTGGACCGCCTCCCCTACTTTGGCCAGCAGGACCTCGCCATCCAGCGGTTTGTGCAAGAATTCAAAAACGCCAAGTTTGGCGGCCCTGACAGCCAGCGGCACATCGTTGAGGGACGACATCATGATGGTCTTGAGGTTGGGATAAAGGCCGGCGCAATTCCTATAAACATCAAGTCCGTTCAACCTTCGAAGGTCGTAGTCGATGATCAGCACATCGGGCTTATATTCGGCAATGGCGTCGAGGGCTTCCTCAGGATCGGGGACAACATTAATTTTGTATAGGTGTTCCAGGAACGAAGTTATCTGTGCGGCAGTTTTGGAGTCGTCTTCCAATAAAAGAATGTGCTTCTTCATAGATTGACCATATTATACCATATGTTTTTATATATCTTCGCTGCTGCGGGGCAGTGACACCTTGAAGGTGGTGCCTTTGCCAAGCTCGCTTTTAACATCGATCGATCCGCGATGTCCGTCGATAATGCTGTGGGAGATGGTCAGGCCAAGTCCTGTGCCTGCATATTTGGTGGTAAAGAAAGGATCGAACAGTTTTTTCAGGTGGTCTGGAGCAATGCCATGGCCAGAGTCGGAGACAATCACCACGATATCCTGGACCTCGTTCTCGATCTTTTTGCCTTCAGCAGTCTCTACGACCAGGTGCCCGCCGTTGGGCATGGCATGGATGGCGTTCAGGATAAGGTTGGAGAAGACCTGCACCAGCTGGTCGTGGTCGCCCATTATGGGCGGGATGTCAGAGAATTTTTTCAGTATCTTGATCTTGGCCTCATCAGCCTGCCGCTGATAATATTTGATCTGTTCGTCGAGCAGTCGGTTCATGTCAACCTGCTCGAATTTGGGCGCGCTGGCGCGGGCAAAGCCCAGCAGGCTTTCGACAATGCGGTCAATGCGGTTTATCTCTTTGGGCATGATGTCTATGAACTTCTTCCTGAATTCTTCATCCTGGAACTTGACAGGCAAAAGCTGGGAAAGCACCTTCATGGACGAAAGTGGATTTTTTATCTCGTGGGCCATGCCCGCGGCCATGGTGCCCAGAGCGCCCAGCTTGTCAGCCCTTCGCACTTTGTTCTCCAGTTCTTTTACCTCTGAAAGGTCCATCATTGAAAGCAGTATCCCTATCTTTTTACCCTGGCCGTCGTAGAGCAGGTTGGTGCTGATGGAAACTGGGACTTTGCCTTTTTCGTATGAGATAAAAGCGTCCTCTTTGTTGGAAACCGTGGTATTGTTAAGCGCTTTTTCGATATACTTATCAAATGCACAGCCCGACTGAAAGAGGTTCTTATAGTTCTTGCCGACAACATTATTTGCTTTACAGCCGGTTATCTCTTCGGCTGTAGGGTTAAATGTAATGACATCACCGCGCATGTCGGTGGTAAGGACGCCCGACACCATTGAGTTGAGTATCTCCTCTGAATAGTTCTTCATATTAAGCACCTCGGCGTAAAGGCGGGCGTTTTCGAGGGCCAGGGCGGTCTGGTTGGCCAGGGCGCCAAGCAGATCAAGGTCTTCCGAGGTAAAACTGCCGCCGGACAGCTTGGACCCCAGGCAGATAATGCCGGTAAGCTCTTTTTTGAACAGGATGGGGACCCACACGTTCATGCCGATCCTGCGCATTTCGTCCATAATATCTGACAGCAGTTTTCTGCGGACCGCCAGGTCGCTGTCGGCAATGTTCAATTTGGCGATCTCGTTCTCCACTTCGTCAAGAATGAGTATGTCCTTGGCGACCCTGAGCCAGCTTACGATAGGGCTGTTCTCGTCGATCTCGATCCTTTTATAGCGGCCAATGCCTTCTTTAAGCTCGACAGGCACAGACCTGAAGCGGCTCTTTTTTATGTCCAGTATCAAAAAGGATATTTCCGACACGTGCATTGTGTCTATGAAGGTTGTGACAATGGCCCTGGCAAGGTCCTCGAGCTTGATGATAGAAGTAATGGCCTTGCTGACTTCCCTGATCGCTTTTTGATAATCAAAGCGCTCACCAAGAAAAATTTTTTCAGAAGTAGTTTGGAGCCATACGACCACGGGATGATATGCAATTGCCAAGAGTGCCGAAATCGATGCCAAAGCAAATATTTGCCATCCGCCCAGCATTCCTCTTAAAAAATACCTGAAGAAGTTGGCAACGGCAACATAAAGAACAATAAGCACTATTGTTACTACAACATATACCATCCCTCTTTGAAGCACTACTTCAACGCTCAATAGCCGATGTTTAACGATTGCATATGCTGTACACACCAACATTATTATCGAAGTATACGGACCAAGCCAGGTAAGACCCGACAATCCAATGAAGGGCATAATAACATTTGTGGTCAGGACAAGTATGGCCGAGAGAAATATCCCCAAAAATATATATTTTACCTGTATTTTTTGGAAACCCGCCAGAATGCGGGTTTTTTTGTAAAAATTAAGAAATGCCAAAGCCAGGTATACTAAAGCATAGGCAACGAAAAAAATGTAGGCAGGGCCGTATATTGCCTTGATCACCCCATCAAGCATTATTGTGTTGCCCCTGACAACCTGATTCGTAAGAACAAGAACAGGTAAAATCACAGCCGGCAACCAGATAAGGAGCTGGTTTCTTAAAATGGGCCTTTGTTCCGCAAAAGGGAACACACAGCTAAAGAATAATGTTATTGAA
>JAHJBW010000104.1 GCA_018813405.1 Candidatus Margulisiibacteriota bacterium
GCAAAAGCCGCAGTGTCTCGGCGGCAACCTCGCCCACCGCAAATGTATACGCCGCGTCACCGTAGTATCCGGCCACCTTGGCGCCCACATCGACCCCGATTATGTCCCCATCCTTCAACACCCGCTCGTCGGGCAGGCCGTGCACCACTTCATTGTTGACCGAAAGACAACTGGCATATTTATAACCCCTGTATCCCTTAAATGCCAGCTCCGCTCCCTGTCCCAGCACGTATTCTTCGACTATTTTGTCAAGTTCCTCAGTGGCGACCCCTGGCTTTATATGCTTTTTTATCTCACATAAAGTCTTGGCTACCACTCCGCAAGCACTTTTAATGTGCTCTATCTGCTCCGGGGTTTTAACAATGATCATTATTACCCGAGCTTTTCCTTAAGTCGTTTGGCAACATCCGCGATCGGCGCGTTAGCGTCCAATCTTACCAAAATACCCTTGTCTTCGTAATGCGAAAGCAGGGGCTTGGTGCTCTTTTCATAGACCTGAAACCTTGTCTTCATTACTTCAGGGTCGTCGTCTTTTCTCTGGTACAGCTCACCGCCGCAGCGGTCACAAACATTATCGCCCTTTGGCGGGTTGAATTTCATATGAAACACCGCACCGCAAGCCTTGCAGCTTCGCCTTCCGGCGTTCCGTTCAACAACAGACTCAAGGGGCACATCAAAATAAATGACCTTGAAATCCTTGCCCTCAAGCGCCTTGTCCAGGGCTTCCGCCTGGGCCGGGGAGCGGGGAAACCCGTCAAGGATAAATCCCGACTGGCAATCCGTTTGGGCCAAACGCTCCTGCACTAATTTTATGGTTACCTCGTCAGGCACCAGGTTGCCGGCCTGCACGTATTGCCCGGCAAGTTTGCCGATCTCGGTCTCCTTGCGGATGGCTTCCCGCAAAATATCCCCCACCGCAATGTGAGGGAGCTTCATTTCGTCCGCGAGCAGTTTTGCCTGCGTGCCTTTGCCGGATCCCGGCGGTCCCAAAAAAACTAAGTTCATGCCAGCAGTCCCTCGTATTGCCTGGTCACCAGGTGCGTTTCGATCTGCCTGACCAGGTCAAGGGCAACGCCTACCATGATCAAAAGCGCGGTCCCGCCCAATCCCTGAAAACTGGTGATCTTGGTGGCATGCTCGACTATCGAGGGCATTATGGCGATAACGCCCAGGAAAAGCGCGCCCACAAAGGTAAGGCGCGTAATAGTATATTCCAAGAAATCAGCCGTGGGCTTGCCGGGACGGATGCCCAAAATAAAGCCGCCGTATTTTTTGATATTGTTCGCCAGTTCGACCGGGTTAAAGGTTATGGCCGTATAAAAATAGGCAAAGAAAAATATCAAAAAGAAATACAGCACCATATACAATCCCCCGCCGGGAGAAAGAAGCCGCGCAACCGTCTGCATGAAAGGATGCGGGATGAACTGGGCAATGGTCGCAGGGAACAAAAGCATCGAAGAAGCAAAGATGATCGGGATAACGCCTCCCTGGTTAATGCGCAAAGGGATATAGGTGCTGGCTCCCCCGTACATCTTCCTGCCCACGATCCGCTTGGCATACTGCACCTGCACCCTGCGCTGGCCTTCCTGGATGACTACTATTCCAACGATCATCAAGAGGAAAGAGAGCAAAAGGATTATCACGCCGATGATGCTCGCCCCTCCCTGCACCAGGGTAACTGTCCCGCCGATATATGCAGGGATGCGCGAAATGATGCCGGTAAAGATGATAAGCGAAGCGCCGTTGCCGATGCCGCGTTCGGTGATCAATTCGCCCAGCCACATGACCAGGATGCTGCCGGCTGTCAAAGAAAAAACCGAGCCGATCAAAAAGAGCGGGAAATTTATCCCTTCCAGGGCAACGCCCCTCAGCCACATTGAGATCCCGAAGGCCTGGAAAGTGGCCAGCACTACGGTAAGGTAGCGCGTATATTGCGCGATCTTCTTGCGGCCGGCTTCGCCTTCTTTGGCGAGCTCTTCAAGCTGGGGCACCACCACCTGCAAAAGCTGCATGATGATCGAGGCATTGATATATGGC